>NZ_JXYF01000033.1:0-22968 GCF_000967735.1 Paracoccus sp. S4493 | reverse complement strand
AGCCGTTCGGCGGTCCGCGTGGTGATGCGGGCGGCAAGTTTCAAGGCAAGCCGCGGCCGGGCGGGGCCAAGCCGTTCGGCGCTCCGCGCGGAGATCGCCCGCAGGGCGGCGGCCGCCCCGGCGGCAAGCCCCGCGGCTGACAGGCGACAGCACGCATGACGAAAGGGCCGCCCCGTAGGGCGGCCCTTTTGCTAAGGTCGGACGACTATTTCGTCAGGATCAGCTTGCCTGCGCGGGTGATCCGCAACTGATAGACCTGCTCGTCCAGGACGATCAGCGCTTGGTTTCCGCCCTGCGTGAGGGCGGTGGCGTCATGCTGCGGCATCCGGGCCAGGATGGCGGTGCCGGGGCGGGTGAAATCGGCGGGGCGCGTTGCGGTCATGGTCAGCCTCATGCTGGGACAGTGATGATGCCCCAATGCTGACAAATTCGTTCAGGTTTGTCAAAGTAAAATAGTCAGGATTCTTCGCGATCGGATTTCGACCCGCTGACAGGTGGTTCGGACCGCCGCGAAGGCGGCCCGGACAGGCGATCAGTGATCGGCAAGGCAATCGACGATGGTGTCTGCCATCTGTGTCAACAGAACCTCGTACTGGCCCGCCCCGGGGGACAGCGTGCCGCCCTCGGGGCTCAGTTCGCCGCCGGTGCGGATGTCGCTGCCCTCGGTCACGGTGGTGATCAGGCCGGCATCATGGGCGTATTCCGGAAAGGCGCAGACGGCTCCGGAATCAGCGATCTGGGTGCGGATCTGGTCGATGCGCGCCGCGGACGGGGTCGAGGCGTCCCCAAGCGACACGGCGATCGCAGGCTGCAAGCCAAAGTGATCTGTGAAATGGCCATAGGCGTCGTGGAACACGACGAACCGGTCCTGCGCATGCGGGGCAAGGCGTTCGCGCAACGTGTCGTCCAAAGCGGCGATGCGTTCGGCCGCCGCATCCGCATTGGCGCGATAGGTGGCGGCGTTCTGGGGATCCTGCTCGGACAGCGTCGCGACGATGGCGTCAAGCCAGGGCGCCGCGTTGGCGGGGTTCAGCCAGGCATGAGGATCGGTGCCGGCATGGACATGATCATGCCCCGCATGGTCCCCGTGGTCGTGGTCGTGGTCGTGGTCGTGGTCGTGGTCGGCATGATCACCGTGATCGTGATCGGCGTGATCCGCGTGGTCGTCATGCCCCGCATGGTCGCCATGGTCCGCGTCACCCTCCGACGCCGCACCGGCATAGTCGCGCAGGGCGACGCCCTCGACCTCCAGCAGGCGCAGCTGCGTGGCCCCCGACAGGGTTTCCGACGCCCGCGACAGCCAGGGCGTCAGCTCGGGTCCCATCCAGATCACCACATCGGCACCCTGCAGCGCCTGGGCGTCCGACGGGCGCATCTGGTAATGATGCGCGCTGGCCCCCTGGGGCAGCAGGACGCGCACCTCGGCCAGATCGCCCATGACCTCCTGGACCAGGGCGCCGGTGGGGACCAGGTCTGTGACGACCTGCGGGGCGGCCAGGGCAGGGGCGGCGGTCAGTGACAGGATGGCGGCAAGGGATGCAGGGCTGCGCATCGGGATCTCCTTTGCAGGGCGGATTTGTTGCGATGGCAGGGTTCTGTGTGTTACAGGGTAACAAGTCAACCGCATTGTAATAAAGTAACGCATCGCTGCGTGAAGGACCCCCGTGCCAGACCACGACCACGACCACGACCATGTCATCGCCGCGACCTTTGCGCCGCATGACCACCGCGAATGCGCGCACCGTGCGCTGGACGAGGCTGCGGCCCGGCTGGCCGAGCAGGGCGCGCGCCTGACCCCCGTCCGCCGCCGCACGCTGGAGATCCTGCTGGAGAGCCACCGCGCGATGGGCGCCTATGAGGTGCTGGACCGCCTGGCGACCGAAGGGTTCGGCCGCCAACCCCCCGTCGCCTATCGCGCGCTGGAGTTTCTGGTCACGCATGGGCTGGCCCACCGCCTGCAGCGGCTGAACGCCTTTGCGGCCTGCCTGCATCCGGGGCACGACCATCATCCGGCCTTCCTGATCTGCCGCAGTTGCGACAAGGTCGCAGAGGCCGCCGCCGCCCCGATCCGCGATGCGCTGACCGCGGTCGCGGCCCAGGGCGGGTTCCGCGTCGAACGCGCCACGATCGAGGCGCTGGGCCTCTGCGCCACCTGTGCCGCCGAAGGCGTCGCATGACCTCGCTGATCGAATCCCGCGCGCTGACGATCCATCGCCCCGGCACGACCGAACCGGTGCTGGCGCAGGTCGATTTCCGCATCCGCCCCGCCGAGATCGTGACCGTCGTCGGCCCGAACGGGTCGGGCAAGTCGTCGCTGATCCGGGCGCTGCTGGGGCACATGCCGCTGGCCTCGGGCGCGGTGACGCGGCGGCAGGGACTGCGCATCGGCTATGTGCCGCAGCGGGTTCAGCTGGACACGGCCATTCCGATGACCGTGCGCCGGTTCCTGTCGCTGCCCGTGCGCGTTTCCGACGACCAGGCCGAGGATGCGCTGGTCCGCACCGGCGTTCCGGGCCTTGGTGCGCGGCAACTGACCCAGCTGTCGGGCGGCCAGTTCCAGCGGGTGCTGCTGGCGCGGGCCTTGCTGGCGGACCCGCATCTGCTGGTCCTGGACGAACCCACGCAGGGGCTGGATCAGCCGGGCATCGTGGCCTTCTATCAGCTGATCGAGGAGGTGCGCCGGCAGACCGGCGCGGCCGTGCTGATGGTCAGCCACGATCTGCTGGTGGTCATGCGGTCGTCGGACCGGGTGGTCTGCCTTAACGGGCATGTCTGCTGCGAGGGCACGCCCCAGCATGTCAGCACCGCCCCCGAATACCGCGCCCTGTTCGGCGCCGGGGCCGAGGGCACGCTGGCGCTGTACCAGCACCGCCACGACCACGACCACGACCTGACGCCGCATGTCCACGGGCCGGGATGCGGCCATGACCACGCCGACCGGGCGCAGGGGTGACCATCGATGCTTGACGATTTCTTCATGCGCGCCGTTCTGGCGGGGTTGGGGCTGGCCCTGGTGGCGGGACCGCTGGGCAGTTTCGTGGTCTGGCGGCGGATGGCCTATTTCGGCGATTCGACCGCCCATGCCGCCATCCTGGGCGTCGCGATGGCGCTGGCCTTCGAGGTGTCGATCTATGCCGGGACACTTGCGGTTGCGGTGGCGATGGCCTGCCTGGTGTCGGCGCTGGTGACGCGAGGGCAGGCGATGGACACGATCCTGGGCGTGCTGTCGCATTCCGCGCTGGCCGTGGGCCTGGTCGCGATCAGCTTCGTGCCTGCCGCGCGGTCCGATCTGTCCAGCTATCTGTTCGGCGACATCCTGGCGGTGGGCCGTGCCGACCTGGTGCTGATCTGGACGGGGGCGGCGCTGGTTCTGGCGGTCCTGGCCCTGCGTTGGCAACGGCTTGTGACCAGCAGCCTGAACGAGGAGCTGGCCATGGCCGCGGGGATCGACCCGCGGGTCGAGCGCCTGGTCCTGTCGCTGGCGCTGGCCGTGGTGGTCGCGCTGGCGATTCGAGTGGTGGGCTCGCTCCTGATTTCGGCGATGCTGATCGTGCCGGCGGCGGCGGCCCGCACATGGGCCCGGACCCCCGAGCGGATGGCCGCCGGCGCCGCCCTGATCGCCGCCGCATCCGTCATCCTGGGGTTGTGGGCCAGTTTGCGACTCGACACGCCGGCGGGTCCCTCGATCGTGACCGCGGCGGCGATCTTTTTCGTCGTCTCACAGGCACTTCGCCGGGCATAGTGCCGAATTGTCACAGTTTTTCCGGGGGTTTGCGGGGGCCGGAACCAAGTGCCGAAACAGGTGTTGGCCAATATGCAACAGTGGTTGCAAGCCCACGGGGGAATCAATTCAATGCTGCTTTTCAACTGTTCGGGTTTGTGTAACTGTCGCCTCGATGTTGCCAGAAATGGCAGCCGTCAATCGAAACGGAGCATGATCATGACCAAATTCGCTACTTTCGCGGCCGCTCTCGGCCTGACCGCAACCTCGGCTCTGGCCGGTGGCTATGTCGCCCCCGTCGTGGAAGTCGAGCCCGTCATCGTCGAGGAGCAGCCCGCTTCCTCGAACGCTGGCCTGGTCGTCCCCGCCCTGCTGCTGCTGGGCGTCATCGCCGCAGTCGCTTCGGACGACGACGACAGCTGATATCGGATCGGATCGTTCGCACGGTCCGAGCCACAAGGGGCTGGCCTTTGGCCAGCCCCTTTTTCGTTGCACGCAGGCCTGCCCGCCATGGCACCCGCGCATGAAAAAACCGGCCCCGCAAAGGGCCGGTCTTTCCGTTCCGGTGTTGCTTGTCAGGGACGCAGCGTCTGGATGGTCACATAGCCCAGGCCCGGCCCGATCCATTGGCGCGATACGGGGATCTGCCCGTTCTGGACCAGATAGTTGTTCTGGAAGGTCGCGCCGTGCCCTTCGCAGGTCTCCAGGATCACGCCGGGGTTGGGGCCGGGCGCAGTGGTGCACGAAAACTGCAGCGGCCGTTCCAGCCCGTCGCCCGACAGATAGCGCATGACGCGCGTGCCGCTGCCGGACTGGCCCGCCCGGATCAGCGCCTCGGTCCCCGGTTCCGCCACCGACAGGTCGCGGCCCAGACCGCGCGTGCCGATCAGCATGCCGCCGCGCAGGATCACCGCCTGTTCGTCGGGGGTCATGTAGGTGCGCATGGCACCGTTCGTCCCCGTCAGCGCCAGGACCTGCGTGCGGGCAGGGCTTTCGAAGGTCGCCTGGATCAGCGGGCCGGGATTGACGCGCAACGCCTCGGCCGCGGCCTGCTGGGGGTTGCGGGCGGGTTGCGCCGGCTGGGCCGCCCCGCGGGCCGTGATGGCCTGGGTCGCGGTCTGGGCCAGAACCGACAACGGGCTGGCCCCGGCCTCGTCCGCGCCGGTATTGCCGCAGGCCGACAGGGCGGCCAGGGCCACCCCGGCCAGGATTGCGCGCGTCTGCATCGCTCTGCTCATCGCCAGAACCTCCCCCAGCCTTCGTAAAGATCGACGGTGTGGCTTTCGCGAACACGGTCGTACAGGCGTCCGTTGACATTGACCCGCGATCCGCCGTCGCGCGACAGCGAGCGGATGTTGGTCGACACGCGGTCGCGGCTGGCCTGGCCCGTGGCCCAGCCAAGCGGGATCGACAGGGTCACGCCCTTGTCGAAGCTGCCCTCGCCGAACTCCTCGGCCGACAGGTCGGTCTTGGTGGCATAGGCGCCGATCTGCCATCCGTTCGCGAACTCGCGCGCCAGGGTCACGGTCGCACCGACGTCCCCCGCCAGGTACTGGCCGACATCCAGCTGGGCGGTGAAGCCCTGCGTGAACTCATAGTATGCCGAGACGTGGCCGGTCGTGACCTCATAGTCGCGGAAGTCGAACAGCTGGTCGAAGTCACGCTTGCGGACGCGGTTGATCTCGGCGCCAAAGCCCAGGGGCGAATTGGCGGGCTTCCACAGCGCCTCGGCCGAGACGCCGCCATACGCGCGTTCCAGCAGGCCCACGGTCACGCGGGTATAGATCGCGTCCGACGGCTTGGCGTACCAAGCCAGCGTCAGTTCCGGGATCACCGGGCTGGAATTGCCCGTGTACATCCGCGTGTCGGACCGCACCCGCGGCACGCCCTGCGGCGTGGTTTCCAGGGCGGGGTTCGATTCATACTCGTCGGGGCTGTAATATTCGCCCCGCTGGCCCGGAATGCCCGGTCCGCGCTGACCGATGTCGCCGAAGGCGCGCTGGCGCAGGGCGCCGGTGGCGATCAGGCCGGGCATCAGCTCATAGCTGGCACGCGCCTCGGCGCCGACCTCGTGGGTCAGTCCGTCCTCGGCGCTGAAGATGCCCAGGTCCAGATAGGGCTTCACCGACCAGCGGAACCGCGGATAGAGGCCCTGGCTGGCCACCAGCCCCGGCGCGCCCGGTGCGGCGTCCGACAGGGTGGATGCGGCGGCGATCTGTCCGGCCTCGGTGTTCTCCAGCCGCTCGACATCGCTGCGGCGCAGGGTCACCGACGAGGTCGGCATCCCGTCGCTGGTCGAGGTGATCACGAAGGTCTCGACCGACGGGGGCAGGGCGCGGGTCATCAGGCGCGCGGTGCGCCCCACGGCCTCGGCCTGGTTGATGTAGCGCTGGTTGCGCAGGCGGACCTCGGCGCGGGTCGGCGCCAGGGCCATGCTTTCCAGCAGCATCCCCTCGTCGGCCATGCCGTCGCCCAGGGCCTTCTGGATGGCGGGCTGGGCGGTCGGGTCCTGCGACCAGCTGCCCGACCAGCCCTCGGGGTCCTGCGCGGGGGCCGGCCGCGGACGCACCGGGGCCGGCGCGCTTTCCAGGCCCGATGGATAGGTGGCGTCGCGCGGGTTCAGCGCGATGGTGAACTGGGCGCCGATCGTCTCTCCGCCGATGGTATAGAGCCCGGCCTCGTAGTTGCGGCCAAAGCGGTAGTTGGCGGCAAGGTTGATGTTGCTGCCCGGCTCGTCGCCCTGCTGGTATTCGTTGCCGTCGCTGTAGCGAGCGCGATAGATGTCGTTGGAGTATTCCGCGACCAGATTCAGGCGGTCGTTGACCTGCCAGCTGACCGAGGCGAAGGGCTTGGCCCCGCCGGTGAACCAGTCCTCGACATTGGGCGTCCCGCCCTCGTCGCCGACGTCGATGATGCGCGGCTTGCCCGCCAGCGTGCCCCAGCCCAGGCCGACCGATGCGCGCACCGTCGGCGTCACGTTGCGCGTCGCCACGATGTATTCACCCGAATAGACGCCGGTGCCCAGGAAATCCTGGAGGCCGACGGCCACCGCGGGGCGCCAGCCGTCCTCGTTCACGATCTGATAGCGCAGGTCCAGCGAGCGGTCCGAGATGAACCCCTCCTGCCGGTAATCGTTGATCCCGTCGACGCGACCATAGCGCAGAACCGTCGTCAGCCCCGGCAGCGCCTGGAAGAAGACGTTGCCGCGTCGGGCATAGTCGGACAGCGACAGCGTCGCGCCCAAGCTGCCGTCGGGCATCGTCTCGGCCGTAGGCGTGTCGATGCCGCCGGGCAGGCCATAGGTCGACATGTTGCGCCCCAGCATCGGGTCGGCGGTCGCGACGCCGACGCCCGACCCCACGATCAGGGCCAGGGGCAGGGTGGTGGCCATCAGCTGGCGGGTCAGTCGCGAGCGGCGCATCGGCGGCTTCCTTTCGGCGGCAGGATCAGGGCGGGCAGGGCAGGATCGTCAGGCGCAGTGGCAGGCTTTGCGGCACGGATCGACACACGAATGTGTGAGCCGTGCGCGCAGGTCAACCGGCAGCGGCCGGTGCGGCCTCGGCTGTGGCGGGTGCGGCCGGGGCGGCGGGCTGTGCACAGCCGGGCTGGGTCTGGCCGTTCACGGTCAGGCGTGCGGTCAGCGGATAGGTCTCGTCGACCATGCTGTCCTTGCACTTCGCCGCCCGCAGGTTCAGCACGAAGGGCCGCCCGCCCAGCACGCCGATGTATTCGACGCCCTCGCTGAAGACCAGGCGGTTCACCGGGATCTGGCGCCCGGCCTGGTTGTCGGCCGTGCGATAGACGGCCGTGTCGCCGCTGACCTGGACGTTCCAGGCCGGTTCGTTCCCGCCCGCCACGAAGGCGGTGGTGCGATAGGTCACCGGTTCCGCGGTGGGCACGACGCGCCCGACCGTGCCCGTCTCGATCGGCTGTTCCAGCGGAGAGACGGCGGGCGGACGCGGGCCGGTCGGCTCCTCGGGCTGGGCCGCGGCGTCGTCCAGGCCGACCCCGCGTCGCAGGTCGGTCATCACCTGGGTGTCGCAGGCGGCCAGGGGCAGGGTCATCAGGGCAAGGATGGCAAGGCGGGGGAACATGGGGCTTTGGCCTTCTGGTTCTGGGCGGATTTGTCGCGGGATCACTGTCTGCCAAGCGTTAGCAACCGCAGCGACGGGGGGCAAGCGTCACGCCCCCGTCCCGGCATGTCGCCGCCGCATGGATCGGCCGCACCGGACGGTTCACCTTGTTGATAAATGATGATTATTGGTGCGAAACCGGCTGCATCGAGGGTTATTCGTTGAATATCATACGGGAACCGGCATAGGTTTCGGTGATGTTCTCTCTGGTGGCACCCACATGACGGGATCGGCACAGCACGCCCGGGGCCCCGCCGCGCGGCCCGAACCGGCGCGATTTTCCTGGGACGACGGGCCGATGGCGCGTGCGACCGGAAACTTTGACTGGCAGGCCACGCCCCTGGGGTCGATCTCGGGCTGGTCGGTCGCGCTGACGACCGCGGTGCGGATGATGCTGGCGCAGCGGCACGCGTCCTGCATGTTCTGGGGCCCCGAGCTGATCATGCTGTACAACGACGCCTATGCGCCCGTCCTGGGTCGCAAGGAGGCGCGGGCCCTGGGTCAGCCCTTCCAGCAGATCTGGGCGGATGTCTGGGACGACGTCAAGCCGCTGGTCGACCAGACGCTGTCAGGCCGCGGCACCTATTCCGAGGAGATGCGCCTTGTCATGACCCGCAACGGGTTCGACGAGGAGACGTTCTGGACCTTCAGCTACAGCCCGCTTTACGACGACGACGGCAGCGTGGCGGGTCTGATGAACATCACCGTGGACATGACTGCGCTGGTGCTGGCACGCCGCAACCAGCAGGTCATGCAGGAAGAGCTGCTGCACCGGATCAAGAACATCCTGTCGGTGACCTCGACCGTGGTGTCCTCCAGCCTGCGCAACGCGACCAGCATCCAGGAGGCCCGCGACACGGTCGGCGCGCGCATCATGGCGCTGGCCAAGGCACAGGGCCTGTTCACGGGCCTGGGCGAAAGCGCCGACATCACCGAGGTGATGGCCCGATCTATCGGCGCCCATCTGGTCGGGAACGACCGCATCCGCCTGTCCGGCCCGCCCGTGCCGCTGAGCAGCCAGCAGGCAGTCGGCCTGTCGCTGGCCCTGTACGAACTGGCGACGAATGCGGCAAAATACGGCGCGCTGGCCAGCCCGCTGGGCATGGTCGACCTGACCTGGTCGGTCATGGGCGACGACTTTGCGCTGGACTGGCAGGAGACCGGCGGTCAGGTCGTGGCCGCGCCCACGCGCGAAGGGTTCGGGTCGCGCCTGGTGAACATGATCGTCCCGGCCTATTTCAACGGCGAGGGGCAGGCCGAATTCCTGCCCCAGGGCCTGCATTACACGCTGCGCGGGCAGCTGACCCCCTAACAGTTCGGGACGTTCACGGCCAAGCCGCCAAGCGACGTCTCCTTGTACTTCTCGGACATGTCGCGGCCGGTCTGGCGCATCGTCTCGATGGCGGCGTCCAGGGGCACGATGTGGCTGCCGTCGCCGCGCAGCGCCAGGCTGGCGGCCGCCACGGCCTTGATCGCGCCCAGCCCGTTCCGCTCGATGCAGGGCACCTGGACCAGGCCACGCACCGGGTCGCAGGTCATGCCCAGGTGATGCTCCAGCGCGATCTCGGCGGCGTTCTCGACCTGCTGGGGGGTGCCGCCCAGGACGGCGGCCAGGCCCGCGGCGGCCATCGCGGCGGCCGATCCGACCTCGGCCTGGCAGCCGCATTCCGCGCCCGAGATCGAGGCGTTGTGCTTGATCAGCCCGCCCACCGCCGCCGCCGTCAGCAGGAAATCGGGCAGCAGCCGTTCGGACGCGCCCGGCACATGGTCCAGCCAATAGCGGATCACCGCGGGCACCGTGCCGGCGGCGCCGTTCGTGGGTGCGGTGACGACCTGACCCCCGGCGGCGTTCTCCTCGTTCACGGCCATCGCATAGGCCGACATCCAGTCGTTGATCACATGGGGCGCGGTCATGTTCAGGCCGCGTTCCTCGATCAGCTTGGCGTGGATCGCCTTGGCCCGCCGGCGCACGTGCAGCCCGCCGGGCAGGACGCCTTCCGTCGACAGGCCGCGGTCCATGCAGTCGCGCATTGCGGTCCAGATGCGGTCCAGCCCCGCCAGCATGTCGGGACGGGACCGAAAGCACAGCTCGTTGGCCTCCTTCATGCGGGCGATGGACTTGCCCGAGGCCTGGGCCATCTCCAGCATTTCGGCCGCGCTGGCAAAGGGATAGGGCACGCTGGACGTGGCATCGCTGCGCACCGCGCCCGCCTTGTCGGCCAGTTCCTGGTCGGTCATCACGAAGCCACCGCCGATCGAGTAGTAGATCTGGTGATAGATCACGTCGCCCTGAGCGTCTGTCGCCGACAGGGTCATGCCGTTGGCATGGCCGGGCAGGGTGTGGTCGTAATCGAACCGCAGGTCGCGTTCGGGGTCGAAGACCAGTGTGCCCAGCCCCTGCGGTTCCAGCAGCCGGGTCTCTCGGTTGCGGGCCAGCGCGGCCTCGGCCGCGTCCATGTCCATGCTGGCGGGGGTGAAGCCCGCAAGACCCAGGATCGTCGCGCGGTCGGTTGCGTGACCCTTGCCGGTGAAGGCTAGGCTGCCATGCAGGCTGGCGCGCAGCCCATGCGCGCGGAACGGCTGCACCCGCAGGGAGTCGAGGAACCGCTGGCCGGCCACCATCGGCCCCATCGTGTGCGAGGAGGAGGGCCCCACCCCCAGCTTGAACAGATCGAACACCGACAGAAACATGGCACCCCCTTGCATTTCCGCGCCCATCCAAGCACGACGCAGGCCCCGCCGCCACCACCGTCCACGTCGCTTCCGGTTCCGGTTGCGACATCGGCCCGCTTGCAGCCTTGGCGCGCGGTCTGCTTAAGATGATTGCAACATGCCCGGTTTGCAGGCAACCGGGACGCGCCTGCGATTTGGGCAGGCCAGCCGCCCCCTGCCGTTCTTGCGGGCGGTCTGCCCCGGGGTGAAGGAACAGAACATGCGATTGCCCGACCCGATCATGCTTGGTGACACACCCCTTGGCCCGCCGGTCTTCCTGGCGCCGATGGCCGGGATCACCGATGTCCCCTGCCGCCGCGCGGTCGCGCGGTTCGGCGCGGGCCTGATGGTGTCCGAGATGGTCGCCTCGACCGAGATGGTGACGCCGCGCCCGTCGACACGTGCCGCCGTGCGCGCCAAGGCGCTGACCGAAGGTGCGCTGCCCGTCAGCGTCCAGATCGCGGGCCGCGAAGCCGCACCGATGGCCGAGACCGCGCGCATCGTGGCCGGCATGGGGGCGCGTGTCATCGACATCAACATGGGCTGTCCCGCCAAGAAGGTCACCGGCGGGCTGTCCGGCGCGGCGCTGATGCGCGACCTGGATCATGCGATGACGCTGGTCGATGCGGTCGTGGGGGCGGTCGACGTGCCCGTCACGCTGAAGATGCGGCTGGGCTGGGACGACGACTGCCTGAACGCGGCCGATCTGGCGGCGCGGGCGCGCGATGCGGGGGTCGCGATGCTGACCGTGCATGGCCGCACGCGGGCGCAGTTCTACAAGGGGCAGGCCGACTGGTCCGCGATCCGCGCGGTGGCCGACCTGCCGGCGCGCCCGCCGCTGGTGGCCAATGGCGACGTCGTCGATGCCGCCAGCGCCCGTGCGGCCCTGGAGGCGTCGGGGGCGGATGCGGTGATGGTCGGTCGCGGCGCGCAGGGGCGGCCCTGGATCCTGGCGCAGATCGCGCATGACCTGTGGGGCACGCCCGCGCCCGACGTGCCGCAGGGCGCGGCGCTGGCCGATCTGGTGGCCGAGCATTACGAGGACATCCTGGACTTCTATGGCACCGATCTGGGCCTGCGCGTCGCGCGCAAGCATCTGGGCTGGTATGCCGATGCGAACGGCGCCCCGCTGCGCGACCAGATGATGCGGGCCGACACGCCCCGCGCGACGCTGGACCTGATCGCCCGTGCCTTCGGCGATGCCGCGGGGGTGGCTGCATGACGCCTCGGCCGCGCGATTTCCGTGAGGCGGCCCCCGGACCGGGCTGGGCGGCGCTGCCGCTGCCCGCGCTGATCCTGGACGCCGACGGACGCGTGGCCGCGATGAACGACGCCGCCGAGATCTGGTTGAACCTGTCGCGCAACTCGACCCTGGGCCGCGCGCTGGACGGGGACGAGATGTCGATGCGCCTGCGCCTGCAGCCAGGCCTGGGGCCGCTGCTGGCCCGCGTGCGCGCCAGCGAGGAGGCGCTGTACCAGACCAGCGTCCAGTTCGAGATCGGCGACCGGACCGGCAACCACCAGGCGCGGCGGGCGGCCGTGCATGCGGGCCCCGCGGACGGGGCCGGCGGGTCGGTGTCGCTGCTGATCGTGCCGCAGGACGATGATGGCGCGCACCAGGCCCGCCATGTCCGCAGCGCCGCCCGCAGCGCCATCGGCATGGCCGAGATGCTGGCCCACGAGATCAAGAACCCCCTGGCGGGCATCCGTGGCGCGGCCCAGCTGATGGCCATGAACGCCACCCCCGAGGACCGCGAGATGGCCGAGATGATCGTCGCGGAATCGCGCCGCATCGTGGCGCTTCTGGACCAGGTCGAACGGTTCGGGGACACCTCGGCCCCGCGCCTGTCGGCGCTGAACGTGCACGACGTGCTGGAACAGGTGCGCCGGTCGGCCAAGGCGGGCTTTGCGCGCGACGTGCAGATCGTGACCGATTACGACCCCTCGCTGCCTGCGGCGCTGGCGGACGCGGACCAGCTGGTGCAGGTCTGCCTGAACCTGGTCAAGAACGCGTCCGAGGCGCTGGACGGCAAGGCCGGCGGCGCGATCCGCCTGCGCACCCATTACGACCACACGCTGCGCCGTCCCCCCGACGAGACCGATCCCACGGGCCGCCCGCTGCCCCTGCAGATCGAGATCGAGGACAACGGCCCCGGTTTCCCCCCGGCTATCGCCGACCAGGTGTTCGAGCCCTTCGTCTCGGGCCGCGAGAACGGCACCGGGCTTGGCCTCGCGCTGGTCAGCAAGATCATCACCGACCACGGCGCGCTGATCCGGGTGGACAGCCGCCCCGGTCGCACCGTGTTCCGCATCTCCCTGCCCAAGGCATAAGGACCTGAACCCATGGACGGCACCGTTCTGATTGCTGACGACGATCGCACCATCCGCACGGTGCTGACGCAGGCGCTGACCCGCGCGGGATGCCGCGTCCACGCCACGGGCAGCCTGGCGCAGCTGCTGAAATGGGTCGAGGAGGGGCGCGGCGACCTGGTCATTACCGACGTGATGATGCCCGACGGCAACGGCATCGACCGCATCCCCGCCATCCGCGAGGCGCGGCCAGACCTGCCGGTGATCGTGATCTCGGCCCAGAACACCATCGTCACCGCGATCCGCGCGACCGAGGCCGAGGCGTTCGAATACCTGCCCAAGCCCTTCGATCTTCCGGACCTGATGTCCAAGGCGAACGAGGCCCTGTCGCGCCGCCCGCGCAAGTCCGACCCGATCCCCGAACCGCTGCCCGCCCCGCGCGAGGCGGCGGACCCGGCCATGCCGCTGATCGGTCACGCACCATCGATGCAGGCGCTGTTCCGCATGGTCGCGCGGGTGCTGAACGCCGACCTGCCGGTGATCATCGCCGGAGAGGCGGGGGTGGGCAAGACCACCATCGCGCGCAGCTTTCACGAGCTGTCGGACCGGCGCGACCGGGGGCTTGCGGTCCTGACCTCGTCCGACGCGACCGAGGAGGCGATCGCCCGCGCCGCCGACAAGGCCCGCGGCGGCACGATCATCATCGAGAACCCGGCCGGGTTCGACACAGGCGCGCAGGCCCGCCTGATCGGCCTGATCGAGACGATGGAGGCCGGCCCCGACCGCGCCCATGCGCCCCGCATCGTGGCGACCACCGGGTCCGATCCGCAGGCCGACGTGGCGGCGGGTCGGTTGCGGTCGGACCTGTATTACCGCCTGGCGGGCGTCACCGTCAGCGTGCCGCCCCTGCGCGCGCGGGTGGACGACATCCTGCCGCTGGCGGCGCATCTGCTGGCCCGTGCCGCCGCGCAGGGCCTGCCGGAGCGGATGCTGTCGGACGATGCGGCCGCCATGCTGCGCGCCCATCCGTTCCCGGGCAACGTCCGCGAGCTGGAGAACATGATGCGCCGCCTGGCCTTGACTGCCAGCGGCCCCGCCATCAGCACCGCCGAGATGCGCGAGGCGCTGTCCCAGCAGTCGGGGCACCGCACCCCCGCGGCGGCGCCGGTATCGGCCCTTGCCCCCGCGCCCGAACCCGCGGGCGTCGTCAGCCTGCCCCAGGTCGGATCGCGCCTGTCGGATTCGGTCGAGGCGCATCTGCAGCGCTATTTCGACCTGCATGGCGACGCGCTGCCGCCGCCGGGCCTCTATGACCGCATCCTGCGCGAGGTGGAACGCCCGCTGCTGCAGGTGGCACTGGATGCGACCGGGGGAAACCAGCTGCGTTGTGCCGATCTGCTGGGGATCAACCGCAATACGTTGCGCAAGAAACTGACCGAGCTGAATATCGAGGTGACACGGAGGCGCAAACTGATGTAAAACCGCCACAGGGACCAGCGCGAAGGACACGCGCGCCCGCAACAAAAGCCGCGAAAGACGGCAAGTGGGGGATATGGCAGGTTTGGCATCGGGGCTCAGCTGGGACAGGCTGGCCCGTATCCGATTGCCCCGACCGTGGCGCGGGGCGCTGACCTGGGGCATCGTGCTGTCGGGCGTGGCGCTGGCCGTGGCGACGCTGGCGGTGATGGGGCCGTTCGGTCGGGGCATGCAGGGCGCGACCCTGCGGGTGGTCCTGCTGTCGGACCTGGCCTTTCTGATCGTGCTGATCGGGTTCATCGTCGCGCGCATGGCGCGGCTGATCTCGGCCCGGCGCAGCACGGCGCCCGCATCGCGCCTGCATGCACGGCTGGTCGCGATCTTTGGCGGGCTGGCGCTGGTGCCCACGGTGCTGGTCGCGCTGTTCGCGGGATTTCTGGTCAACATCGGGCTGGAGGGCTGGTTCTCCGACCGCGTGCAGCAGGTCGTGACCACGTCCCAGGCCGCGGCCGAGGCCTATCACGCGGAACATCGCGGCGATCTGACCGAGGATGCGCGCGCGCTGGCCAGCATCCTGACCCGTGCGGGGCGCGCCAATCCCCTGATCGAGGACGGAGAGATGCGCGAGCTGCTGGTGCAGGGCCAGGGCCTGATCCAGCGCGGACTGCGCGAAGCCTATATCATCAACGGCGCCGGAGAGATCCGCGCCCGGGGCGAGCGGAGCTATCTGTTCTGGTACGAGGCGCCGGGCGCCGACCAGCTGGACCGCGCGCAGGCCGACGGCATCGCTCTCATCGAGGATTGGGCGAATGACGAGTTCCGCGCGCTTGTCGCGCTGCCGCCGCTGGCCGACCGATACCTGTACGTGACACGCGACGTGGATGGCGACCTGTTGGGGCTGGTGGACGACACGCGGGCGACCGCGGGCGATTACCGCCAGCTGGAGGCGATGCGCAGCCAGGTCCTGCTGGAGTTTTCGCTGGTTTATCTGGGCTTTGCGCTGCTGCTGGTGGCGGCGGCGATCTGGCTGGGGCTTTGGTTCGCGTCCCGCCTGTCGCGGCCCATCGGCCTTCTGGCGCAGGCGACCGACCGCGTGGGGCGCGGCGATCTGGACGTGCAGGTTCCCGAGGTCCGCACCGGGGACGAGATCCAGACCCTGGGCCAGGCCTTCAACCGCATGACCCGCCAGTTGAAGACCCAGCGCGAGGAGCTGGTCGAGAGCTATCGCCTGTCCGATGACCAGCGGCGGCTGTTCGACAACGTGCTGACCTCGGTCACCTCGGGGGTCATCGGGCTGGACGCGGCCGGAGAGATCGACTTCGTCAACCGCTCGGCCAGCCGGCTTCTGGGGCTGGATGCGAAACGCGACATCGATGCCCTGCTGTCCGAGGTGGTGCCGGAATTCGCGCCGCTGTTCGCGCGCCTGTCCGCCTCGGTCGCCGAGACGATCCAGGACGAGGTCCGCCTGATGCGCGAGGGCCGGGTGGAGAGCCTACTGGTCCGCATGGCCGTGCGCCGGGGCGCGGACGGCGCGCTGGAGGGATACGTGGTGGCCTTCGACGACGTGACCGAGCTGGTCAGCGCGCAGCGGATGGCCGCCTGGGGCGACGTCGCCCGCCGCGTGGCCCATGAGATCAAGAACCCGCTGACGCCCATCCAGCTGTCCGCCGAACGCCTGCGCCGCAAGTTCGGCCCGCTGGCGGCCGAGGGCGACCGCGCCGCGCTGGACCAGTACACCGAGGTGATCATCCGCCAGACGAACGACCTGCGCCGGATCGTGGACGAGTTCAGCCGCTTTGCCCGCATGCCCGAACCCGACCGCGCCGAGACGGACCTGGCCGCGCTGCTGCGCCAGGTGCTGCTGTTGCAGCAGGATGCCCTGCACGCGACCATCGTCCGCGACATCCCGGAGGAGCCGGTGATCGTCGACTGCGACGCGGGGATGATGCGCCAGGCGCTGACCAACCTGCTGAAGAACGCCGGAGAGGCCATTGACGAACAGGCCGCGCAGGCGATCCCCGGCTGGACGCCGAAGATCGCCGTCGCGCTGGAGGTGCAGCCCGAATCCGTCTGCATCCGCATCACCGATACCGGGCCGGGCCTGCCCGCCGACCGGTCGCGGCTGTTCGAACCCTATGTGACGCTGAAAAGCCACGGCACCGGGCTGGGCCTGCCCATCGTCAAGAAGATCGTCGAGGAACATGGCGGCAGCCTGTCCCTGACCGATGCGCCCGATCCGCCGGGCGCCATGGCCGAGATCCGGCTGCCCCGCGAACGCCATCCCGTGCGGGGGCCCAAGACCAAGAGCAGACAAGAAAAAGACGAGGCGACACCATGAACGACATCCTGATCGTCGATGATGAACGCGACATCCGCGAACTGATCGCCGACATCCTGCGCGACGAAGGCTTTGACACCCGCATGGCCGCGAATTCGGACGAGGCCGTGGCGGCCCTGAACGACCGCGAGCCGTCGCTGATGATCCTGGACATCTGGCTGAAGGACAGCCGCATGGACGGGATCGACATCCTGAAACAGGTCAAGCGCAACAATCCCGACGTGCCGGTCATCATCATCTCGGGGCATGGCAACATCGAGATCGCGGTCGCCGCGATCAAGCAGGGGGCGTACGATTTCATCGAGAAGCCCTTCAACATCGACCAGCTGATGGTCGTCATCAACCGCGCGATGGAGACCGCCCGCCTGCGCCGCGAAAACAGCAGCCTGCGGCGCGGCGGCGACCGCGTGGCCGACATGCTGGGCCAGTCCGCGGCCTTCAAGCGGCTGCGCGACGCGCTGGACAAGGTGGCGCGGTCCAACGGCCGGGTGATGCTGGCGGGCGAACCCGGCACCGGCAAGGAGAGCGCCGCGCGCTATATCCACGCGCACAGCCCGCGCGCGTCGGCGCCTTTCGTCACCGTCCCCTGTGCCACGATCGAGCCCGAGCGCATGGAGGAGGTGCTGTTCGGCCGCGAATCCCCCGAACGCGGGATAGAGCCGGGCCTGCTGGAGCAGGCGCATGGCGGCATCATCTATTTCGACGAGGTGGGCGACATGCCCATGGGCACCCAGCCCAAGATCCTGCGGGTGCTGACCGAACAGCAGTTCGTGCGCGCGGGCGGCGCGGACAAGGTACGGGTCGACCTGCGGGTGCTGTCGTCGACGAACCGCGACCTGGTGGCGGAAATCGCCGCCGGCCGGTTCCGGCAGGAGCTGTTCGACCGGCTGAACGTGGTGCCCATCGCGGTGCCGTCGCTGGCCGACCGGCGCGACGACATCGCGGCCCTGGCGCGCCATTTCATCGAGCAGTTCCACAAGAACCAGGGCCTGACGCCGCGCGATCTGCCCGAGGAGACCGTGGCCGCGCTGCAGTCGATGCGCTGGCCCGGCAACATCCGCCAGCTGCGCAACGTGATCGAACGCGTGCTGATCCTGGCGGAAAGCCACGGGCCGATCCTGCCGTCCGAACTGGAGCCCCAGGGGGCCACGCCGGACAACAGCGACACGCTGAGCCTGGGGCCGTCGGTCACCGCGATGGCGCTGCGCGAGGCGCGCGAGCTGTTCGAGCGTGAATACCTGGTCGCCCAGATCAACCGGTTCGGCGGCAACATCAGCCGCACCGCGCAGTTCGTCGGCATGGAGCGCAGCGCGCTGCACCGCAAGCTGAAGTCGCTTGGGGTCGTCGGCGGGATGCGCGGCGAGGACGAGTTGATGATGGGCAAATAGCCTGCCGCTTGCGCGGACCGCGCGCCCGGCTTAGGCAAGGGGGCGCGGGACAGGAAGGGTGACGCATGAAGATCATCATCTGCGGGGCAGGGCAGGTCGGCTGGCAGATCGCGCGCCACCTGTCGGGCGAGCGCAACGATGTCACCGTCATCGACAACAATCCCGACCTGGTGCGCCGGGCCACGGAATCGCTGGACGTGCAGGGGGTGACGGGTTTTGCCAGCCATCCCGACATCCTGGACAGCGCAGGCGCGCGCGACGCCGACCTGATCATCGCCGCGACCCATTCGGACGAGGTGAACATGGTCACCTGCCAGGTCGCGCATTCGATCTTCCAGGTGCCGCGCAAGATCGCCCGCCTGCGGTCAGGCGCCTATCTGGACGCGATCTATTCCGATCTGTACCGCACCGAGCACTTGCCCATCGACGTGGTCATCAGTCCCGAACGCGAGGTCGCGCTGGCTGCCCTGCAGCGCTTGTCGGCCCCGTCGACCTTCGACGTCGAGACCTTCATGGACGGCAAGATCCAGCTGCTGGGGATCGACCTGGAACCGGACTGCCCGGCGCTGAACACGCCGTTGCGCCAGCTGACCGAGCTGTTCTCCAGCCTGCGTGCCATCGTGGCGGGGGTGCGCCGCAAGGGGCGGCTGTTCGCGCCAGAACCGGGCGATCAGCTGTTCGCCGAAGACCAGATCTATGTCTTCTGCCACATCGACGACGTGGCGCGCACGCTGGACATCTTTGGCAAGCCCGCCCGCAAGCAGGAGCGTGTGACCATCATCGGGGCAGGGAACGTGGGCCTGGCCGTGGCGCAGGCGCTGGAGGCGCGGCCGGACCGCATCCGCGCCAAGCTGATCGAACGCGACCGGGGGCGTGCCGAATTCGCGGCCGACCGTCTGGAACGGACCATCGTGCTGAACGGCGACGGCCTGTCCGCCGAGATCCTGGACGAGGCCGCCGTCCCCCAGGCCGACGCCGTCCTGGCGGTCACCGACGACGACAAGACCAACATCCTGGCCTCGGTGCGCGCCAAGCAGGCGGGGGCGAAAATGGCCATCGCGCTGATCAACGACCCCACGCTGGTGCCGCTGATGGGGGCGCTGGACATCGACGCCTATATCAACCCGCGATCGACGACCGTGTCCACGATCCTGCGCCACATCCGCCACGGGCGCGTGCGCGACATCTATTCCGTCGGCGACGCCGAGGCCGAGGTGATGGAGGCGCAGGTCCTGTCCACCAGCCCCATGGCGGGCCGCGCGATCCGCGACATCGACTTCCCCGAAGGCGCGCTGCTGGGTGCGGTCCGCAAGGGCGACCGGGTGGTCAAGCCGCTGGCCGACACCCGCATCGACGAGGGCGACATCGTGCTGATCTTTGCCCTGACCAAGGACGTCCCCGAAGTCGAGCGCCTGTTGCAGGTCTCGATCGACTTCTTCTGAGGGTCGGGGGATGACGGGCTTTCTTCTGCGGATGCCGCTGCTGGTGCTGCTGGTCGGGCTGGCGGCGGTGCTGATGCTGGCGCCCGCGGGTTTTGCCTCGGTCACGGGATACGCCGCAATCGCGCGCAACTTCTTCTATGCGGCGCTGCTGACGCTGACCTTCTGCGGGCTGATCGGGCTTGCGGCGCAGGCCAACCCCCGTGGCCAGACCGCGCGAGAGATGCTGCTGCTGATGCTGGGGGTCTATGGGCTGCTGCCGCTGCTGCTGGCCGTGCCCTTTGCGGAAAGTCAGCCCGACACGGGATTCTTCAACGCCTGGTGGGAGATGGTGTCGTCGCTGACCACCACCGGGGCGTCGCTTTATTCGGCCGACCTGCTGCCGCTGCCGCTGCATCTGTGGCGGTCGATGGTGGGCTGGATGGGGGGCTTTTTCGTGCTGGTGGCGGCGGTCGCGATCTTGGCGCCGCTGCGCGTCGGCGGGTTCGAGATCATGTCGAACCCCTATGGCCGCGAGGAATACCGAGAGCACCTGCCGCCGTCGGACCAGCCGCGCCGCCCGGTCCTGCACCTGTCCGATCCCAGCTTCGACACGCAGCTGGCGGATCCCGCCAGCCGGCTGGGCCGCGCCGCCCTGCAGGTGGGCCCACTCTATCTGGGCTTCACGCTGGTGCTGTGGGTGGGGCTGCTGATGCTGGGCGATCCGTCCTTCGTGGCGCTGACGCGGGCGATGGGGACGCTGTCGACGTCGGGCATCTCTCCGGTGATCGGGCCGTCGGGCGAGGCTTCGGGCATTCCCGGAGAGATGCTGGTCTTTATCTTCCTGATCCCCGCCCTGTCACGGCGCTTCTGGCCCGGGGGCGCGGAACTGCGCGCGACCGAGCGGCTGATCGAGGACCCCGAACTGCGCATGGCGCTGGGCCTGGTTCTGGGGGTGGGCGTGATGCTGTTCCTGCGCCATTTCCTGGGCGCGATCGAGGTCGACCGCGCGGCGCCCCCCGATCCGACCGGCATGGCCGAGGTAGGGCGCGCCCTGTCGGCCATGTGGGGCAGCATGTTCAGCGCGCTGAGCTATCTGACCACGACCGGCTGGACCTCTGTCGCCTGGGCGGGGGCGCGGTCCTGGTCGGGGCTGGACGCGCCGGGGCTGGTCCTGGCGGGGCTGGCACTGATGGGGGGCGGGATCGCCACGACCGCGGGGGGCGTCAAGCTGCTGCGCGTCTATGCGCTGGCCACCCACGGCCAGCGCGAGATGGAGCGGATCATTCACCCCCATTCCGTGTCCGGCGGCGGGCGAATCGCTCGCAGGTTGCGTCGCGAAGGCGCCTATCTGGCCTTCATCTTCTTCATGCTGTTCGCGATTTCGATCGCGCTGGTGGTCAGCCTGGTGTCCATCCACGCCATCGAGTTCGAGACCGCGACCATCCTGTCCATCGCCGCGCTGACCAATGCCGGCCCGCTGGCCAGCGCCATTCCCCTGACGCCCGCCTTCGAAGGTACCGCCGGAATCGCCTCCGCGCCGTGGGAGGGTTGGTCGGGCCTGCCCGATTTCACCAAGGCGGTGCTGGCCTGCGCGATGGTCCTGGGCCGGATCGAGACGCTGGCGGTGCTGGCGCTGTTCTCTCCGGAGTTCTGGCGCCGCTAGGTGTGGCCCAAATGTTGCCTTCGCGTTTTCGCGAAATCCGCCATGCTTGCATGGGGTGGGGCATCGGCTTAGATGTTGAACGGACAGGGACAGTGAAAAACGGACGATAAACAAATGGCTGGCGACAAGCAGAACCTGCAGGATGCGTTCCTGAACCATGTCCGCAAGGCCAAGGTGCCCGTCACCATCTTTTTGATCAACGGTGTCAAGCTGCAAGGCGTCATCACCTGGTTCGACAACTTCTGCGTCCTGCTGCGCCGCGACGGACAGTCGCAACTGGTCTACAAGCATGCGATAAGCACGATCATGCCGGGCCAGCCCATCACCCTGTACGAAGGCGAGGATTGATTGGCCGAACTGACGGAAACCGCAGCCAAGCCGACACGCGCCTATGTGATCCACCCCGATCTGGGCCGCGCCCGTACCCAACGGCGCGAGCCCGAGCATGCGTTGGCCGAGGCCGTGTCGCTGGCCCTTGCCCTGCCGGGCATCGAGATGGTCGGATCCGAGGTCGCCAATCTGCGCGAGCCCAATGCCGGCAAGCTGTTCGGCAAGGGCAAGCTGGCCGAGATCAAGGAGCGCCTTGAGGCGCTTGAGGTTGAACTGGTGTTGATCGACGGGCCGGTGACCCCGGTCCAGCAGCGCAACCTGGAGAAGGACTGGGGCGTCAAGCTTCTGGACCGGACCGGGCTGATCCTGGAGATCTTCGCCGACCGTGCCCGCACCCGCGAGGGCGTCCTGCAGGTCGAGCTGGCGGCACTGTCCTATCAGCGCACGCGGCTGGTTCGTGCCTGGACCCACCTGGAGCGTCAGCGCGGCGGGTTGGGCTTCGTGGGCGGTCCCGGCGAGACGCAGATCGAGGCCGACCGTCGCGCCATCGACGACCAGATGACGCGCCTGCGCCGGCAGCTGGACCGCGTGGTCAAGACCCGCAGCCTGCACCGCGCATCGCGTGCGAAGGTGCCCTATCCGATCGTCGCGCTGGTGGGATACACCAACGCCGGGAAATCGACGCTGTTCAACCGGCTGACCGGGGCGGACGTCTTCGTCAAGGACATGCTGTTCGCGACGCTGGACCCCACCATGCGGGCGATCCGCCTGCCTGACGCGCAGGGCGCGAATTCGGGGCGCAAGGTGATCCTGTCGGACACGGTGGGCTTTATCAGCGATCTGCCGACCGAGCTGGTCGCGGCCTTCCGCGCCACGCTGGAGGAGGTGCTGGAGGCCGACCTGATCCTGCATGTGCGCGACATCAGCCACCCCGAGACCGAGGAGCAGGCCCATGACGTGGCCGCGATCCTGGACAGCCTGGGCGTGGACGAGGATGTGGCCGCGATCGAGGTCTGGAACAAGATCGACGCCCTGGGCGACGACACCCGCGCGGCCCTGCGCCGCACCGATGCCCGCACCGAGGGCGTGCAGGCGGTCAGTGCCCTGTCGGGCGAGGGGCTGGACGACCTGATCGCCGCCATCGACCGTCAGCTGGGCGAGGTTCTGGACGAGCCGCGCGTGGAGGGGCAGGTGGTGCTGGATTTTGCCGATGGGCGCAGCCGTGCCTGGCTGCACGAGGCCGGCGTGGTCGAGCGCGAGGAGGCAGGCGAGGACGGGCTGCATCTGGATCTGCGCTGGACCGCGCGGCAGAAAGGCGCGTTCCAGGCGTTCACCGGCACGGCCACCGAGGCCGACGAGGATGACGAACCCGAAGAGCCGCGCAGCGGCGGGTGGCACCCGGCGGACTGAGCCCCTTGCGTCCCGCGACGGAAGGGCGGGGGGCCAGCCCCCCGCACCCCCCGCCGGGATGGGGCT
>NZ_JXYF01000032.1:0-4891 GCF_000967735.1 Paracoccus sp. S4493 | reverse complement strand
GCAGATAGACCGGCGCGGGGCGGGGCTGCGGCAGATGCGCGCGGGCCGCGGCCAGGCGTGCCACACCCTCGGCAATTCCTGTCGCAGGCGCAGCCTGCGCAGGGCCGGGCGGCAGCGCGCCGGCCGCAGCCTGCTGCGGCCGGCTCTCCGCGCCCTCGGCAAAGTCCTGCCAGATGACCATGTCGCCCCGCCCCGCGATCACCACCCGGCAGGGCCGCGGCAGGCCCCAAGCCAGCGCCTCGGGCGCCTCGACCCCGATGGCGGGGATGCCCAGGGACAGGGCCAGTCCGCGAGCCGCCGCCACCGCCACCCGGATGCCGGTGAAGTTGCCCGGCCCCGTGCCCACGCCGATCGCGTCCAGATCGCCCCAGCCCAGGCCCGCGCCGGCCAGCATCTCCTCCAGCATCGGCATCAGCCGCTCCGCCTGTCCCTTGGCCATGTCCTCATGGACCGCCGCCAGAACCGCATCGCCGCGCAGCAAAGCGGCCGCGCAATGCGCGGCCGATGTGTCGAAACCCAGAACCACTGGATCGGGGGTGATCCGGTCAGGCAACAGGCCTGACCTCGACAACTTCGGGGATGTAATGACGCAGCAGGTTCTCGATCCCCATCTTCAGTGTCAGGGTCGAGGACGGGCAGCCCGCGCAGGCCCCCTGCATGTGCAGATAGACGATGCCGCGATCGAAGCCGTGGAAGGTAATGTCGCCGCCGTCCTGCGCGACCGCGGGGCGGACGCGCGTGTCCAGCAGCTCCTTGATCTGCACCACGATCTCGGCGTCCGGGCCGGCCTCATGGGCGACATGGCCGCCCGTGTCCGCCGCCGCGGCCTCGATCGCCGGGGCGCCCGACTGGAAATGCTCCATGATCGCGCCCAGGACGGACGGCTTCAGGTGATCCCACGGCACCTGGTCGGCCTTGGTGACGGTCACGAAATCACGGCCCAGAAACACGCCGGTCACGCCGTCCACTGCAAAGATCCGTCGCGCCAGGGGCGATGCGGCCCCGGTCTCGGGGGTCGGGAAATCGGCCGTGCCGCTGCCCAGCACCGTCTCTCCGGGCAGGAATTTCAGCGTTGCGGGGTTCGGCGTCGTCTCGGTCTGGATGAACATGGGGGCGCTCCTTTGATCCCGATATGGCGATCCGGGGCGCTTGGGTCAAGCCGCCGGGGCTCTCAGGTGATGGCCTCCAGCCGCTCCTTGGACAGATCGCCGGGCACCAGCGAAATGGCGCAGGGCAGGGCGGTCGGGTCGCGCATCAGCCGTGTCAGGACCGGGTTGGTGCTGCTCTTGTCCGAGGACAGGCCCAGCACGACCACGCCGATCTCGCCGTCCTCGGTGATCTGGGCCAGCAGCTCCTCGGCGGTGTCGCCCTCGCGGATGACCAGCTCCGGCTCGACTCCGGGGCGCGACCGCATCCATTTGGCAAAGACCTCGAAATGCGCCTCGATCCGCTCGCGGGCCTCGGCGCGCATCACGTCTGCCACGCCGAATCCGTGCTGGATCTCCTCGGCGGGAATGACCGACAGGATCACGACCGCTGCCCCCTGGGACTTGGCCGCGCGCATCGCGGCAAAGCGCATCGCGTTCAGGCATTCCCTGCTGTCGTCCAGAAGGACCAGAAATTTCCGCATCGTGTCACCGGGCCTCCGCCTCTTTCGCCCCGACAGTGGCCGAAGTGCCATGCCCGCGCAAGTCAGTGCGCAGGAAAGCGCCGCACCCGTTTCCAATGCTTGCATGTCGTGCTAGTCGCGATGAGGTTGACTGGCGTGAAATGTGCAATGCGGACGGTGTCGTGACGATCCACCATGATTGGGAAAAGGCCGATGCCGCGCATCTGGGACCGCTCAGCGCGCCCCGGATGGCATGGTTCATCGGCGAGGCGCGGGCTCCCGGCGTCAATCCCATGCCGGTCTCCAAGCGCGCGTTCGACCTGATCCTGGTACTGATCCTGCTGGTGCCGCTGTCGGTCGTGATGCTGACCGTCGCGGGATTGCTGCTGCTGCTGCAGGGCCGGCCGATCCTTTATGCCGCGCACCGCATGCGTGCCCCGAACCAGCCCTTCACGCAGTGGAAATTCCGCACCATGCTGTGCGAGGAGGACGATTTTGGGGCCACCGGCGCGCACAAGGCGTGGCGCATCACGCCGATGGGCCGCTTCCTGCGCCGGTCGCGCATCGACGAGCTGCCGCAGCTGTTCAACATCCTGCGCGGCGACATGAGCTTTGTCGGTCCCCGACCGCCGCTGCGCGAATATGTCGAACGCTTTCCCGCCGTCTATGCCCAGGTGCTGCATTCGCGCCCCGGCGTCACCGGGCTGGCCACGCTGATCTATCACCGCCACGAGGACCGCATCCTGGCCCGCTGCAAGTCGGCCGAGGCGACGGAGATGGCCTATTACCGCCGCTGCCTGCCGGCCAAGCTGAAGATCGACCTGATCTATCAGCGCCATCGCAGCCTGCGGCTGGATCTGTGGATCCTGTGGAACACGCTCAAGATCGTGATCTCGCGCCGCGACGAACGCCCGCGCCGTCGCCGTCGCGGTCAGTCCTACCTGCCGATCGGCCCGTCGAAGGGGTCGCAGGGGTAGCCCACCCCGGTCAGGTACAGGCCGTGGGGCGGACAGACCGGCCCGCAGGCCGCCCGCTCGCGCGCCGCCAGCGCCTGTCCCACACGTTCCGGCGCCCATAATCCCGCGCCGACCCGTTCCAGCGTCCCAACGATGGACCGGACCTGGTTGTGCAGGAAGGATCGCGCGCGAAGGTGAAAGCGGTATTCGTATCCCTGCGGGATGTCCGCGACCTCGATCCTGATCTCGTCCAGCGACTTCACCGGGCTTTTCGCCTGACAGATCGACGACCGGAAGGTGGTAAAGTCGTGATGCCCGACCAGATGGGCCGCGCCCGCGCGCATCGCATCCACGTCCAGCGGGTTCAGCACCTGCCACACCTGTCCGCGCCCATGCGTCAGCGGCGCCCGCCGCGCCACCAGCCGGAACAGATAGCGCCGCTCCACGGCCGAGAACCGGGCGTGGAAATCATCCGGCACCCGCGCCGCCCGCAGGATGGCGACGGGCGCGGGCTTCAGGTGCCAGTTCAGCGCCTCGGACAGGCGGAAGGGGTCCCATTCGCGATCCAGGTCGGCATGCGCCACCTGTCCGGTGGCATGCACGCCCGCATCGGTGCGCCCGGCGGCGGCGATGCGGCGGGTGGCGAAAGCGGGGTCCAGCCGCGCCAGCGCGGTTTCGATCGCGCCCTGGACGCTGGGCTGGTCGGCCTGCGCCTGCCATCCGGCAAAGGGCGCGCCGTCATATTCGACCTGCAGGGCAAAACGGGGCATCAGTCGCGCGGGACCTTCTGTCCCGGGAACGGGGTGCGCAGCAGATCGTCCAGCGTCTGCGCCTCGGCGCTTTGCAGGGCGGGGCGTTCGGCAGGGTCGACGCGCGTCGCGGCGCCGGTCAGCCCCTCGCGGGCCAGCCGGTCGCGCAGGACCGACATCTCGACATCCAGCGCATCGCGGTCGCCGTCCATCAGCCGGTCGGCGCGGGCGATGAAGTCCTTTTCCAGATCGTCCAGGAACACCTCATAGTCGCGCCGCGCCTTCTGATCCTGCGTCCGCGCATAGAGGTCGGCAAAGCGGATCGTCGCGTCGCGCGCGCCCATCAGGTACACGCCCAGATAGCGCCGCGCGGATGCCAGCCCGGCGGGATTGTCGCGCACCCGGTCGAACAGGTGCCGCACGGATGCGTCGAACATCGCGACGCGCGCCACCAGCCTGCGGTCGCCGCTGCGCGCGATCGCGTCGCGCATCTGGTCCAGATGGCCCTCGGCCTCGTCGATCATGCGCTGTGCGCGATCCTGCTGAAAGCTGTCCACGCCCGCCGCGGTCTTGTCGCGCCATGGGTCAAGGCCGAAGGACACCTGGTGCAGGGCCAGACCGGCCATGCCGATCAGCCCGGCCTCGGCCCAGACCCCCGGTTCGGCGGCCCCCAGGCCCAGACCGATCCCTGCCAGCACGCCGCCGAACAGCTTGCGCGGAATGGCCGGGCGCTTGGCCACGCGACGCGCGGCATAGGTCGCCTGCGCGACCAGCCCCTCGCGCGTCAGGACCATGCCGCTGGCGACCAGGCCGAAGGCTGCAAGGTCGGTGACCATCCCCGTGGCCCCCTGGAAGAACGCTCCCAGCAGGAAGGGCATCGCCGCCAGGGTGATCCACTTGGGCCGACCCTCGTGCGGGTGGCGGGGGGTGGGGGGCAGGGATGCGCCCGGGCGCGTCTCCGGCTGCGCGTCGGGCGAAAAGCGCCCGCCGAAACGTTGCGACATGATGCCCCCTCAGCCCGCGCCGGCCAGGGCCGCGTACAGCGTCAGCAGCAGCAGCAGGTAAAAGCTCAGCCGGCTTTTGGCAGTGGGCGACATGGTAATCCTTTCGGGCATCGTTCGCCCTTATATCGGCATCGCGGGCGCGATTTCAAACAGCCGGTCCAGCGCGGCCGTCAGCGGCGCGTCGTCAGCCAGGGCCAGCCGCACGGGCAGCGCCATCACCTTGGGGCGGAAAGGACGGGGCAGGCGGGCCGCGTCCTTTTCGGTGGTGACCAGCTGCGCGCCGACCAGCCGGGCCTCGGTCTCCAGCCGGGTCAACAGCGCCGGGGTGAAGGGCTGATGGTCGTCCAGCGCCTCGGCCCGGACGATCTGGGCGCCCAGGCCCGTCAGGGTGGCAAAGAACTTTTCGGGGTGGCCGATGCCGGCAAAGGCCAGCACCCGGTGGCCGCGCCAGTCGAACCCCATCTGCAACGGTGCCAGCTGACCGCGCAGATGCACGGGCGCGCCGGGGGGCGGGGCAAAGGTTGCCTGCGCCGCATCCGGTCCGATGGACAGCAGCAGGTCGGCCCGCGCCAG
>NZ_JXYF01000031.1:0-1153 GCF_000967735.1 Paracoccus sp. S4493 | reverse complement strand
CCTCTGCCAGCAGCTCGGCCTTGCGGCGTGCGTCGGCCACGGCATCGCGGCGGGCCTGATCCTGCGCCTCGGCGCCATCCTCGCGGCTGAAGGTGATGCCGTTGATCTCATTGGCACCCGCGGTGACGATGGCATCCAGAACCTCGCCCAGACGGGCCAGGTCGGACACGCGCACCGCAACGGTGTTCGTCGCCTGATAGCCGGTGACGGTCGGAGCCTGGTTCTCGCCGTACTGCATCAGCGGGTTCAGGTTCAGCCCCGAGGTCTGGATCTGCGCCTCGTCGATCCCGGCACCGGTCAGCGCCTCGATCACCGCGCTCTGCTGGGTGCTGTTCTGCTCCATCGCGGCGGCGGCGCTGTCGGCCTGTGTAGTCACGCCCAGCTGGACGGTCGCCATGTCGGGGGCGATGCGGGACTGCCCCTCGCCGGTGACGGTCAGGCGCGACGGACCGGCCGGACCGCAGGCCATGGGCGCGGCAAGGGCGGGGGCGGCCATCAGGGCGGTCATGGCCACGGACAGGGCCAGCCGTCTGGCAGGGGGGGCACGGAAGATCGGTCGCATCAGGGGATCCTTTCTGATCGCGTGTTCGCTCAGGCGTTGATGCCCTGACCGATGCCCGCTTCCTAGCCCTTTCACGCGCAAAACCGATCACAGATATGGCAGTTCTTCTTTCAACGTTCCACAATTTGCGGTAGTGGTGATTGGTGAACAATGACGTCGCGGGCACGACCACGCGACGCACCCCGAGCAGTGAAGACAGCCATGAACCAGCACGCCGCGCCACCCGAATTCGCCATGAGCTTTACCCAGGAGGCGGTCCGGCTGGAATGCCGCAACGGCCCGGATTGGCGGCCCCTGGGCCATGCCCGCTTCGCCGGCGGCGACATGGCCGCCGTGCTGAATGGGCTGCGCGAGCAAGCAGGCGGCCAGGCCGGGGAACTGGACACGGTTCTGGTGATCCCCGACGATCAGATCCTGTACACGGTGCTGACGGTCCCCTTCGGCTCGGACACCGCTGCAACCATTGCGCGCGCGCTGGAGGCGTCGACCCCCTATCGCGCCGAGGATCTGGCCTTCGACTGGTGTCCTGCCACGAACGGCGACATCGAGACGTTGCGCGTGGCCGCCGTCGCCCGCCGCACCCTGCACGAG
>NZ_JXYF01000030.1:0-22278 GCF_000967735.1 Paracoccus sp. S4493 | reverse complement strand
GGCCGAGGGCATGGCGCCCCAGGGTCCGCGCATCGTGGCGCCCATGGCGGCCCCCATCGCGGCGCCCAGGCCGGCACCGGCGCCCCCCTCGTTCCGCGCGGCCGCCAGCATGGCCTCGGACGCGGCATACTGGCCGAAACGATCCAGATCGCCGATGATCCCCATGCTGGTGCGCTTGTCCAGCATCGCCTCGACCTCGGCGGGCAGGCTGATGTTCTCGATATAGAATTCCGGCAGGACCAGGCCATAGGCCTCGATCACCGGGGCGATGGCCTTGGCGACCAGCGCACCCAGCTGGTCGGTGTTTGCGGCCATGTCCAGAACGGGAATGTTCGACGCGGCGATGGCGCGGGAAAACTCCTGCACGATCACGTTGCGGATCTGGAAGGTGATCTCGTCGCGGGTGAAGTCGCCATCGGTGCCGACGATCTCGGACATGAACCGGGCGGGGTCGCCCACGCGCATCGCATAGGTGCCGAAGGCCCGCAGGCGGACCGGGCCGAATTCGGGGTCACGGGCGATGATGGGGTTGCGGGTGCCCCATTTCAGATCGTTGAAGCGGGTCGTGCTGACGAAATAGACCTCGGACTTGAAGGGGCTGCGAAAGCCGTGGTCCCAGTGCTGCAGGCGCGTCAGCACCGGCAGGTTGTTCGTCTCCAGCAGGTACAGGCCGGGGCCGAACACGTCGGCCAGCTGGCCCTCATGGACAAAGACAGCGGCCTGACCCTCGCGGACGGTCAGCTTGGCGCCATACTTGATCGCGCGCCCGACGGTGTCGAAGCGCCAGACCATCGTGTCGCGGTCGTCGGCCGTCCATTCGATGATCTCGATGAATTCGCCGCCCAGGATGTCGAAGATGGACATAGGTGCCTCCCGCTGACCTCGCCCCTTTCTAGGGGCGGGCCGGGGACGGGATCAAGTGTTCTCGCCCAGCAGCTCGGTCGCGATGCGGCGGACGATGGGCGCGGCCTCCGCCTCGGACATGCCGGGACGCAGGCGGGGATCATAGAGGATCCGCAGCAGCAGTTCGTCATGGCGCGTCAGCAGCGCGAACTCCTCGTCGTCGTTGAAGATCGACGGACGCGCGCCGGGGCTGTCATTGGCCAGCCCCATTCCCTGCGCCAGCTCCTCGTGGATGCAGGACGTGCGCAGCAGCGGCGGCAGTTCGGCCCGGATCACCGCCACGGCGCGGGCATAGTCGGCGGCCGCTCCCTGCGAATAGGCGAAGACCGCGCAGCTGATCGCGGCGGGCAGGTCGGTCATGATCGACACGTCCTGCGCCGGGATGCCCGGCACAAGCTGGGCCAAGCGCGGGCCGATGGCCCGGCGCTCATCCTCGGTCAGGACCAGGATGGTAAAGTTGCCGCCCTCGGCCGTCAGGGACACGGGATGGCGCGTGGCGTCCGACAGGCGGCCCGCGAAATCCGCGACCTCCGACCGCCAGGCGGGGCGGGCGGCCATGTCGGTCGAGGCGCCGAATTCCAGCTGCATCCGCACCGGACCCTGCCAGCGGCGCAGGGGCGCCGCGCGGGACTGCGACACCAGCCCGCCGTCGGTCTGGCTGTATTCGTCGCGCAGCGCGATGTCGATGAAGTTGCGGGTCAGGATCTCGGCGTCGATCGGCGCGTCCAGCGGGATCCGGTCGCGGCGCAGGCGACCCTGCGCCACCAGCCGCCGTTCCGCCGCGGCATAATAGTCACGCTGCGACTGGCTGGCTTGGCTGGGCGAGGCCGAGGCTTGGCGTGCGACGGCATTCGCGGCGCGGTTGCGTTCGGCCCGCGCGCGGCGCAACTCGGCTTGGCTCTGCGCGGCCGAGGCGGCTTCGGGGCGTGCCTGCGGGCGCGGAGAGCCGGGCGTGTCCGTGAACGGGTCGGGGGCGCAGCCGCCCAGCAGCAACGCCAATCCCAGGGCGGGGGCAGCCAGGCGCCGCATCAGCGCCGCCCGCCGGGGCCGGTGACAGCTGCAGGCTGCCGCGAGGATGCCGCCGCCAGCGCATCGCGCAGTTCGGCCTCCATGCGCACCAGTTCGGTCTCGGCCGAGGCGCGCCGCGACCGACCCTCGTCGGCGATGCGCAGGCTGTCCTCGATCGTGGCGATCAGCTGGGCGTTGGCGGTCTGAACCGCCTTGATGTCAAAGACGCCGCGTTCCGTCTCGGCCCGGATCTGGGCGTTCGCCTGACGCAGGTTGTCGGCGTTGCGTGTCAGCAGCTCGTTGGTCAGGTCGTTGGCCTCCTTGACCGCGCGGGCGGCCTCGGCGCTGCGCTGGATGGTGACGGCCTGGGCCAGCTGCGTCTCCCACAAAGGCACCGTGTTCACCAGCGTCGAGTTGATCTTGGTGACCAGCGACTTGTCGTTCTCCTGCACCAGCCGGATCGAGGGCAGCGACTGCATCGTCACCTGGCGCGTCAGCTTCAGGTCGTGGACGCGGCGTTCCAGGTCGTCGCGCAGGGTGCGCAGGTCGCGCAGTTCCTGCGCCTCGATCACCTGGTCGGGCTGCGCCTTTGCGGCCAGTTCGGCCTCCTTGGCGGGGATCGTCTCTCGGTCCAGCTCGGCCAGCTTTTCGGTGCCGGCGGCGATGTACAGGGCCAGCTCGTCATAGAAGGTCAACGTGCGGTCATACAGGATGTCCAGCGACTTGATGTCCTTGAGCAGCTTCTGCTCGTGCCCCTCCAGCTCGGCCGTGATGCGGTCGATCTGGGTCTGAACCTGTTCATAATTCGCCACGAACTTGGCAAAGGGCGCCGACCGGCCCAAAAGCTTTTCCCACCAGCTGCGGCTGCGCCGCATGTCCAGTTCGATGGTCGAGAATCCGCGGATCGTGGTCACGACCTCGCGTAGGCTGTCGCCGGCCGGACCGACCTCCTTGGCTTTGACATCGGCCAGCATGGACTGGCTGATCTGCTGCAGATCAGCCTGCGCGCGGGTGCCGAAGCGGAGGATGGAATTGCTGTCCTTCAGGTCGATCTCGGCCATGCGGGCGCGGATCTGGGCCTGAACGGCGGGGTCGGCATCGGACAGGGACTGCGCCGCAGGAGCAGGCTCGGGCAGCGGGGCCGAGGCGATCGCCTCGATCTGGGCCTGGGCAGCTTCGGCGCGGCGTTTCGTCTCGTCACTCATCGGCATGTCCCCTTGTCGGCCATCCGCCCGTCGGGCGGTTCCGTTGTCGCAGCATATGACTAATTTCCGCGGCTTCAACGACGGCCAGACCGGAAAGTTTCGTCACATGGCAGGGCGGACACAGCGGGTGGTGCGGATGGGCCACAAGCGCGGCCCATCCGGGGGTGTCAGGCCGCGGCCTTGCGCCCGTAGAAGCTGTCGCCCTTGGCGGCCATGTCGCGCAGCATCTGCGGCGCCTTGAAGCGGGCACCGTGCGCGGCCTCCAGCCGGTCGCAGATCTCGACCGCCTTCTGCGCGCCCAGGATGTCCAGCCAGCCGAAGGGACCGCCCGACCAGGGCGCAAAGCCCCAGCCCAGGATGGCGCCCACATCGCCTTCGCGGATGTCCTCCAGCACGCCGTCCTCCAGCGCACGCACGGCCTCCAGGCTTTGGGCGAACATCAGGCGGTGCTGGATCTCGTGCAGGTCGGGCTGATCGGCGCTGCGCGGGTACTGCGCGTCCAGACCCTCCCACAGGCCCTGCCGCTTGCCGTCCTCATAGGCATAGAAGCCTGCGCCGCCCTTGCGGCCCATCCGCCCCTGGTTGGCCATCCAGAACAGCACGTCGTCGACCGCGCCGTCGGGATAGGCGTCGCCCATCGCGGCCTTGGTCGCCTTGGCGATCTTGACGCCCAAGTCGATCGAGGTCTCGTCGACCAGCTGCAGCGGACCCAGGGGCATGCCCATCATCTTGGCGGCGTTTTCGACCAGCGTGGGGTTCACGCCCTCGGCCACCATGCGGATGCCTTCGTTGATATAGGGGATAATGCAGCGGTTGGCATAGAAGAACCGTTCGTCGTTCACGACGATGGGGGTCTTGCGGATCTGGCGCACGAAATCCAGCGCCTTGGCGACCGCCACGGGACCGGTTTCCTTGCCCTTGATGATCTCGACCAGCAGCATCTTGTCGACCGGGCTGAAGAAGTGGATGCCGATGAACTGCTGGGGGCGCGCGCTGGCACGCGCCAGATCGCTGATCGGCAGGGTCGAGGTGTTGGTGGCAAAGATCGCGTCCTGCGGGATCACGGCCTCGGCCTTCTTCGTCACCTCGGCCTTGACCGACGGGTCCTCAAAGACCGCCTCGACGATCAGGTCGCAGCCTTCCAAGGCGGCGTAATCCGTGGTGGCGGTGATGCGGTCCAGCACCTGGGCCTTCTTCTCCTCGGTCGCCTTCTTGCGGCTGATGGCCTTGTCCAGAAGGCCCGTGGAATAGGCCTTGCCGCGGTCGGCGCTGTCCTGGGCCGCGTCGATCAGCACGACCTCGATCCCGGCCATGGCGCTGACATAGGCGATGCCCGCGCCCATCATGCCTGCGCCCAGGATGCCCACCTTGCGGACGGTCTGGTCGGGGGCCTCGGGACGGTTCGCGCCCTTCTCAAGGGCCTCCTTGTTGATGAACAGGCTGCGGATCATCGCGGTGGAGGACGGGTTCATCAGCACGTTGGTGAACCAGCGCGCCTCGATCTTCAGCGCCTGGTCGAACGGCACCATCGACCCCTCATAGACCGCCGACAGCAGCGCCTTGGCCGCCGGATAGACGCCCATCGTCTTGCCATGCACCATCGCGGAGGCGCCCACGAATGTCATGAAGCCCGCCGGGTGGAACGGCTCTCCGCCCGGCATCTTGTATCCCTTGGCATCCCACGGCTTGACCAGGTCGGCCTCCTTGGCCTCCAGCACCCAGGCCTTTGCGGCGGCCAGCGGGTCTTCGACGACCTCGTCGATCAGCCCGGCCGATTTCGCCTTTTTGGGGTCCGACAGCTTGCCCTCCAGCAGGAAGGGTGCGGCTATCATGGCGCCCAGCTTGCGCGTCAGGCGGGTGGTGCCGCCGGCGCCGGGAAAGATGCCGACCATGATCTCGGGCAGGCCGATCTTGGCCTTGGCATTGTCGGCCGCAAAGATGCGATGCGTGGCCAGCGGCAGTTCCAGCCCGATGCCAAGCGCGGTGCCGGGCAGGGCGCTGGCGATCGGCTTGCCGCCCTTCTTGGTCTTGGGGTCCATGCCCGCCAGCTCGATCTTGCGCAGCAGGTGGTGCAGCGTCATCACGCCGTCGAACACGCCCTGCGCGCCGTTCGCGTCCTTCATGCCCGCGATGACCTTCAGGTCCATCCCGGCGGCAAAGTCCTTCTTGCCGCTGGTGATGACGATGCCCTTGACGGCATCGTCGGCCAGCGCGTCGTCGATCAGGCCGTTCAGGGCGGTCGCGCCGTCCATCGACAGCACGTTCATCGACTTGCCCGGCACGTCCCAGGTGATCACCGCGACGCCGTCGGCGCCTTTCTCCATCGTGAAATCGGTCATGTCCGGGCTCCTCACACGCGTTCGATGATGGTGGCCGCGCCCATGCCGGACGCGATGCACAGGGTCGCCAGACCCATGGTCTTGTCCTGCCGCTCAAGCTCGTCCAGCAGGGTGCCGATGATGATCGCGCCGGTCGCGCCCAGGGGGTGGCCCATCGCGATTGCGCCACCGTTCACGTTGACCTTGGAATGGTCCACGTCGAAGGCCTGCATGAAGCGCAGCACCACGGATGCGAAGGCCTCGTTCACCTCGAACAGGTCGATGTCGCCGATGGACAGGCCGCTGTCCTTCAGGATCTTCTCGGTCACGGGAACCGGGCCGGTCAGCATGATCGTGGGGTCGGTGCCGATCTTGGCGGTGGCGCGGATGCGCGCGCGGGGCTTCAGGCCATGGGCCTGCCCGAATTCCGCGTTGCCGATCAGCACGGCGGCGGCGCCGTCGACGATGCCGCTGCTGTTGCCGGCGTGGTGGATGTGATCGACATGGGTCAGGTGCGGGTATTTCAGCATCGCGACCTTGTCGAAGCCCGGCATCATCTCGCCCATCTCCTTGAAGGCCGGGCGCAGCTTGGCCAGATCGTCCGCCGTGGTGCCGGGGCGCATGTATTCGTCGCGGTCCAGGATGGTCAGGCCGTTCTGGTCCAGCACCGGGACGATGGATTTGGCAAAGCGGTTGTCGGCCCAGGCCTGCGCCGCGCGGCGCTGGCTTTCCAGCGCCAGCGCATCGGCGTCTGCGCGGCTGAAGCCGTATTCGGTCGCGATGATGTCGGCGCTGATCCCCTGCGGTACGAAGTACGACCGCATGGCCAGTCCCGGATCGACCGCGATGGCCGCCCCGTCGCTGCCCATGGCAACGCGGCCCATCATCTCGACCCCGCCGGCGATATAGGCCTGGCCCGCGCCGCCCTTGATCTGGTTGGCGGCCAGGTTCACGGCCTCCATGCCGCTGGCGCAAAAGCGGTTGATCGACAGGCCGGGAATGCTCTGGTCCAGGTCCGATGCCAGCACGGCGCTGCGCGCCAGGCAGCCGCCCTGTTCCTTGACCTGGGTCACATTGCCCCAGATCACGTCCTCGACCGCGTGGCCTTCTAGCCCGTTGCGGTTCTTGACGGCGTTCAACAGGCGCGCCGACAGCGCCAGCGAGGTGACCTCGTGCAGGCTGCCATCGGGGCGGCCCTTGCCGCGCGGCGTGCGGGCTGCGTCATAGATGAATGCGTCGGTCATGTGTCCTCCTTGGGCGCCCGGTCGGATGGGTTGCCGGGCATCAGATCATAGGGGTGTTTCCAGCCGGGCAGGGCGGCGATGCCGTCCAGCCAGCGATCTATATGGAGCCAATCCCTGCGGTCGAAGCCGAAGGGCTCGGGGTAATACAGGTATCCGCACAGCGCGAAATCGGCGATGGTCGGGCCGCCGGGTGCGACCCAGTCGCGGTCCGCCAGATGCGCTTCCAGCACCTGATAGGCCCCTTTCAGCCGTCCCTGCAGGTATTCCGCCGCTCCTGCCGGCCGCTTGTCCGCGGGCAGGAAGTTCAACAAGAACCGCGCCGGTCCCGCCTGGCCCGAGACCTTGTGGTTGTCGAACATCAGCCAGCGCAGCGTCTCGTTGCGGTCGCTGCCCAGGAACCTGCCGGTGCGTTCCGCGACATGCAGCTGGATGACGGCCGATTGGGTCAGGGTCACATCGCCCTCACGGAACACCGGGACCTCGCCCATCGGGTTCAGTGCCCGAAATGCGGGGCTGCGCCCCTCTCCGTTAAAGAAATCGACATAGACGGGCTGCCAGTCATAACCCGCCACTTGCATCGTCAGGGCCGGTTTGTAGGCGTTCCCGGATTCGCCAAAGCACCAGAGTTGCGCGGTCATCTTTCCTCCTCGACGCCGGGGGGCTGCGCGCCCCCCGGACCCCCCGCGGGGTATTTGGGCAAAGAAGAAGCGGCGTTAACCACTTCTTCAACTGAGCGGCATTAGTCTGGTCCTGCGGTACAGGCTGGGGAGCCGATGACCGCCAAAGGAGAAGTCGCCCCGGCCTGTGGGCCGACAACGCCTGACCCAACAACAATCGGAAGAGGTCGGGGCGCATCCTGCTTCTTCTTTGCAAAAATACCCAATGCGACCTCTCCGCCTTTGATGTCGGATCAGAAGGCTTCTGCCTCCAGTTCCATCACCGTGGCTGCTCCGGATTGGATGCGGGCCAGATGCGTGGCGGTCATCGGCAGCTGCCGCTTCATGTAGTAGCGGCCGGTTGCCAGCTTGGTCTTGTGGAACGCCGGGTCCGCGGTGCCCGCATCCAGCGCCGCCTGTGCGGCGACCGCCATCCGGGCCCACATATAGCCCAAGGTCACGTGACCAAACAGGTGCATGAAGTCGTAGCTGCCCGACAGCGCTTCGTTCGGGTTCTTCATGCCGCGTTCCATGAAGAACATGGACGCCGCCTGCAGGTCCTTGGACGCGGCCTTCAGCGGTTCGATGAAGTCGGCGGCCAGTGCCTGATTGCCGGACTGTTCCTTGCAGAACGATTTGACCATGTCGAAGAAGGCCATCACATGCTTGCCGCCATCCTGGGCCAGCTTGCGGCCGACCAGGTCCAGCGCCTGCACGCCGTTCGCACCTTCGTAGATCATGGTGATGCGGGCGTCGCGGACGAACTGGCTCATGCCCCATTCCTCGACATAGCCGTGGCCCCCGAAGACCTGCTGGGCCAGCACCGTCGCCTCGAAGCCCTTGTCGGTCAGGAAGCCCTTGATGACCGGGGTCATCAGCGACACCAGCCCCTCGGCGTCCTTGTCGCCGGCCAGGTGGCCGCGGTCGATCAGATGCGCGCCCCACAGCGCCAGGGCGCGAGCACCCTCGATGAAGCTCTTCTGGTCCAGCAGGCTGCGGCGGATGTCGGGATGCACGATCAGCGGATCAGCGGCGCCCTGCGCATTCTGCACGCCGGTCACCGCACGGCCCTGCAGGCGGTCCTTGGCATAGGCCAGCGCGTTCTGATAGGCGGGCACCGCCGCGGCATAGCCCTGCAGGCCCACGCCCAGACGCGCCTCGTTCATCATGGTGAACATGGCGCGCATGCCCTTGTGCAGGTCGCCCAGCAGCCAGCCTTTCGCGCCGTCATAGTTCATCACGCAGGTCGCGTTGCCGTGGATGCCCATCTTGTGCTCCAGCGCGCCCACCGACACGCCGTTGCGATCGCCCAGAGAGCCGTCCGCGTTCACCAGGAACTTCGGCACGATGAACAGGCTGATGCCCTTGGTGCCCTCGCCGCCGCCGGGTGCCTTGGCCAGGACTAGGTGGATGACGTTCTCGGCCATGTCGTGATCACCGGCCGAGATGAAGATCTTCTGGCCCGTGATCAGATAGCTGCCGTCGTCCTGCGGTTCCGCCTTGGTGCGCAGCAGGCCCAGATCGGTGCCGCAATGCGGTTCCGTCAGGTTCATCGTGCCGGTCCAGTCACAGCTGACCATCTTGGGCAGATAGGTCTGCTTCTGGTCGTCGGTGCCGTGAGCATGGATCGCGGAATAGGCGCCGTGGGTCAGGCCCTGGTACATGTTGAAGGCCATGTTGGCCGACACGAACATCTCTCCGGTGGCCACGCCCATGGTGTAGGGCATGCCCTGGCCACCGTATTCGGGGTCGCAGTCCAGTGCGGTCCAGCCGCCTTCCTTGACCTGCTCGAACGCCTCGCGGAAGCCCTTGGGCGTGCGGACGACGCCATTCTCCAGAACGCAGCCCTCCTGGTCGCCGGACAGGTTCAGGGGCGCCAGCACCTCGGCGGACAGCTTGCCGGCGGCTTCCAGCACGGCCTCGGTAAAATCGGGGGCCAGTTCGTCATGGCCGGGCAGGTCGGATTGCGACAGCTTCAGAACGTCGTGCAGGACGAACTGCAGGTCGCGGATCGGGGGCGTGTACGAAGGCATGTCGGGATCCTTTACGGCTGTTCTGTGGGGGCTGCGGAAAGCCGGCCCTCGGCATCCGAGATCTGCTGGCGAAGGTCGGCGATCGCCTCGCTCAGTTCGGCATATTGCCGTTCCATGTCCGCCAGGCGGTCGCGGCCGACATCGATCGTGGCCGCGATCTGCGCGCGGTTCGTGCCGCCGGGTTCGTACAGCTGCAGCAGCTGGCGGATCTGTTCCAGGCTGAACCCGAAGCGCTTGCCGCGCAGGATCAGGATCAGCCGGGCCCGGTCGCGCCGGTCATACAACCGGTGCTGGCCGCGGCGCTGGGGAAAGATCAGCTCTCGTGCCTCGTAGAACCGCAGCGTGCGCGGGGTCACGTCAAAGGCGTCGCACATCTGGCGGATGGTCATCAGATCTTCGGACATGGGTGCGGCTCCTCCTCAAACCGGCTTTCCGTCCTTCCCTGAACATAGGCCCAAGTTGACGCGAACGTAAGCAGGACGCGGCGTCACAAGGGCGCGTGCCGCCGCGTCAGCCCATCTTGGCCAGTTCGGCCACGGTGGTCTGGCGCAGCTGGTCCAGGTCCGCCCGCGCCGCCGTCAGGTCAGCGATCTGACCGTCCAGCACGGCCAGCTGGCGGTCGGCCATGTCGATCCAGACCTGGTACTGCTCGCGAGAGCCCTTCTTGTCATAGATCTGCAGCCATTGGCGGATCTCCTCCAGGCTGAAGCCGAAGCGCCGCCCGCGCAGGATCAGGGTCATGCGCGCGACCTCGCGCGGGCCATAGAACCGGGCGCGGCCTTCCTTTCGGGGCTGCAGCAGTTCGATGTATTCGTAATAGCGCAGCGTGCGGGGCGTCACCTCGAACCGTGCGCACATGTCCTTGAAGCTGATGCGGTCTTCGGTCACCCGGCACCTCCCTGGAAGATTTCCCTTGGCGTCAACCTAAGCGCAGCCGCATCCTTTCTCAACCGAATCGCGCGCCGGGGCTTGATCCGGGTCCCGACCGGACGCTACCCCTCGCGCAAAGAAGGACGCCCCATGACCGATCCCGACGATCACGCCCGCATCGCCCAGCAGTTCATCGAGGCGATCCCCCATGCGCGCGCCCTGGGCATGCGGGTCGAGGAGATCGGCGCGGGCCGCGCCACGATCAGCATGCCCTGGGCCGAACACCTGGTCGGCGATCCGCGCACCGGGGTGATCCACGGGGGTGTCGTCTCGGCGCTGATGGACACCTGCTGCGGGGCGGCGGTGATGGCGCATCCGACGAACCCGCGATCGACCGCGACGATCGACCTGCGCATCGACTACATGCGGGCCGCGACGCCGGGGCAGCGCATCACCGCGCGGGCCGAATGCTATCACATGACCCGCAGCGTGGCCTTCCTGCGCGCCGTGGCCCTGGACGAGGACGAGGCCAATCCCGTCGCCGCCGCCACCGGCGCCTTCACGGCGGAGCGGTGATCATGGGCGACCGCAACGAACCCCTGCACCAGATCAAGTCGCGCCGCGATTCGGCCCTGGCGGCGATGGTCACCGGCGTGCCCTACATGACCTGGCTGGGCATCCGCTTCGACCGGCGCGGGGACGAACTGACCGCGATCCTGCCCTATGACGACAAGCTGATCGGCAACCCGATGCTGCCTGCGATCCATGGTGGGGTCACCGCTGCCTTCCTGGAGGTCACGGCGATCATTGAGCTGGGCTGGGCCGCGATGTGGGAGGACCTGGAATCAGGCCGCATCGCCCCCGACGCGGCCGTTCCCGACAGCCTGCCGCGGCTGCCCAAGACCATCGATTTCACCGTCGACTACCTGCGCTCGGGCCTGCCGCGCGATGCCTATGCCCGCGCCCGCGTGGTGCGGTCGGGACGCCGCTATGCGTCCGTCCATGTCGAGGCATGGCAGGACAACCGCGCCCGCCTGATCGCCCAGGCCACCGGTCACTTCCTGATGCCGCAGCCTTGAGCCTGCTGACCCACCGCCGGGTGCTGCAGATCGCGGTGCCCATCGTGCTGTCCAACCTGACGGTGCCGTTGCTGGGGCTGGTCGATACCGGCGTGGTGGGCCAGCTGGGCCAGCCGCAGGCCATCGGCGCGGTGGGGATCGGCGCGATCATCCTGACGTCCATCTACTGGGTGTTCGGGTTCCTGCGCATGGGCACGTCCGGTCTGGTGGCGCAGGCGCATGGCGCGGGCGACGCGCCCGAGGTCGGCGCCCATCTGCTGCGCGCGCTGGCCATCGCCGCCGCCGCGGGGCTGGTCTTCATCGCGCTGCAGGCGCCGATCTTCTGGGCGGCCTTCCGGCTGGCCCCGGCCTCCGATGCGGTCGAGGCGCTGGCCCGCGACTATCTGGCGATCCGCATCTGGGGGGCGCCTGCGACCATCGGATTGTACGCGATCACCGGCTGGCTGATCGCGGTCGAACGCACCCGTGCGGTGCTGGCGCTGCAGCTGTTGCAGAACGGGCTGAACGTCGCGCTGGATGTGTGGTTCGTGCTGGGCCTGGGGCTGGGCGTGGCGGGCGTCGCCTGGGCCACCCTGATCGCCGAACTGTCCGGCGTGGCGCTGGGCCTGTGGCTGGCGCGGCACGTGCTGGGACAGGCGCGCCGCGCGGCGGGGCTGTGGGCGCGCGACCGGCTGACGCGGCTGGCGCGGGTGAACGGCGACATCATGATCCGGTCGGTCCTGCTGCAGGGCTGCATGACCAGCTTCCTGTTCCTGGGGGCGGGGCAGGGCGACGTGCCCTTGGCCGCGAACCAGGTGCTGCTGCAGTTCGTGGCGCTGACCGCCTATGCGCTGGACGGGTTCGCCTTTGCCGCCGAAAGCCTGGTGGGACAGGCCGTGGGCGCGCGTCGGCCGGACCGGGTGCGGCGGGCGGCGCTGCTGACCTCGGCCTGGGGGCTGGGGGGTGCGGTCGTGATGGGGCTGGTCTTCATCGTCGCGGGGGGCGCGATCATCGATCTGCTGACCACCTCGGACGCGGTGCGGCAGGCGGCGCGGATCTATCTGCCTTGGCTGGCGCTGGCGCCCCTGATCGGGGTGGCGGGCTGGATGCTGGACGGCATCTTCATCGGGGCCACGCTGACGCGGGACATGCGCAATGCGATGATCCGGTCGGTGGCGGTCTTCGCGGCCTGCGTGCTGATCCTGCCGCCCTTCTGGGGCAACCACGGCCTGTGGGCCGCGCTGATGGCGCTGAACCTGGCCCGCGCGGTGACGATGCTGCGCCGCTATCCCAATGCCGAGGCCGCGGCCGCCTAGCCTGCCATGCGGCGCAGCAGGCGGTCGCGCAGCACGATCTGGTGGAACAGCGTCATGGCGATATGGCCCAGGATCAGCACGCCCATCACCCAGGCCAGCTCTCCGTGAAAGTTCGACCCGATGTCGGTGGCAGCCTTGACGACCTGGTCCGGGGCGCGCGGCGCGAAGATCTGGAACCCGAAGGGCGCAAAGCCCCGTACCCCGCCCCAGGCCCGCAGCAGCGCCGCCGAGGGAACCGCCAGCATCAGCGCATAAAGCGCGACATGCCCCAGCCTTGCCGCATAGCCCAGCAGGTCCGCCCGGCGGGGCGGGCGACGATCACGGTTCAGGGCGGCCCAGACCACGCGCAGGACGATCAGCACGAACAGGATGGTTCCGACCTGGGTGTGGTTGGCGGTCAGTGCGACGGCCAGGGGCGCCTTGTCGCCCAGCAGGCTTTCGGACAGCATGCCGCCGAACTGCCACGCCATCAGGGCGGCGATCCCCCAGTGAAGCGTCCGGGTCACGGCTCCATAGCGGTCCTGATTGTCCCAAAGCATGTTCCGGCATCCTGTCGCTGATAGGGCAGACCCTTTCATCCCACGGTTCGGCAGGAACGCGACGGCAAAAATGCCGGGTCACCAAAGCTTGACCCCGGCTGCCTTCCGCGCGTGCAGGAATAGAAAAGGGGGGCGCGATGCCCCCCTGATCCGGTCTGCTGACGATGGCGGCTCAGGTCTCGTCGATGACCTGGCGGCGGGCCTCGTCCATCAGGCGGGCCATCTGCGCGCGGATCGTTTCGGCATCGGCGACGCCTGTCAGGTCGGCCTCGACCTTGCGGAAGACGTCCTCCTCTCCGGGCTCGGCGAAATCGGCGCTGACGACGGTCATGGCATAGGCGCGGGCGTCGTCGCCGGTCTTGCCCATCTGTCCGGCCGCCCATTCGCCCAGCAGGCGGTTCCGGCGCGCCTCGGCCTTGAAGCGCAGGTCGGCGTCATGGGCGAACTTGGATTCGTAGGCGCGCTCTCGATCGTTGAACGTGGTCATCGGGCCCTCCTGTGCGGCGTCTGGGACAAGATATGCCCATCGGTATGCCTTGTCGCAAGGCTCGTATTGCCCCCGACCGGCAATCCGGGGTAAGCGGCATCTTCAGGGACATGCGAAAGGACGGTGGGCCCATGGCACCGCGGCGCAAGAAAGTTTACGAAGGCAAGGCCAAGATCCTCTACGAGGGCACGGAACCCGGCACGCTGATCCAGTACTTCAAGGATGACGCGACCGCCTTCAACGCGCAGAAGCGCGCCACCATCGAAGGCAAGGGCGTGCTGAACAACCGCCTGTCCGAGTTCTTTATGAACGGGCTGACGAATATCGGCGTCCCGAACCACTTCATCCGCCGCATCAACATGCGCGAGCAGCTGATCCGCCAGGTCGAGATCATCCCGCTGGAAGTGATCGTGCGCAATTTCGCGGCCGGGTCGCTGTCCAAGCGCCTTGGGCTGGAGGAGGGCACGGCCCTGCCGCGGCCCATCGTCGAATACAGCTACAAGAACGACGAGTTGGGCGACCCGATGGTGTCCGAGGAATACATCATCGCCTTCGGCTGGGCGACCCAGCAGGACCTGGACGACATCGTCAGCCTGGCGCTGCGGGTGAACGACTTCCTCTCGGGGGTGTTCTACGGCGCCGGCATCAAGCTGATCGATTTCAAGATCGAGGTCGGACGGGTCTGGGACAACGATTTCATGCGCCTGATCGTGGCCGACGAGATCAGCCCTGACAGCTGCCGGCTGTGGGACGTCAAGACCGGGCAGAAGCTGGACAAGGACGTGTTCCGCCGCGACCTGGGCAACCTGACCGACGCCTATACCGAGGTGGCGCGCCGGCTGGGCCTGATGCCCGCCAACACGACCAGCCTGAAACCGACCGCGATCAACTGAGAGGGACTGCCGCCATGAAAGCACGTGTCACCATCATGCTGAAGGACGGCGTCCTGGACCCCCAGGGCGAGGCGATCCGCCATGCCCTGGGCGGGCTTGGCCACCAGGACGTCACCGGCGTCCGCCAGGGCAAGCTGATCGAGCTGGACCTGGCCGCCACCGACGCCGAGGCGGCCCGCGCCGAGGTCGCCAGGATGTGCGAGGGCCTGCTGGCCAACACTGTGATCGAGAAATACTCGATCGAGATTGCGTAAGCGTTCGGCTGACGCTGCGGCAGCCTGCCCTTATCGGCAGGTTGCCCCCTGCACCCCGTTGCAAAACGCGCGCGTTTGACGCCCAATGTGCGGATGATGAACCAGACCCCGACCCCTCACAGCGCCGCCCCGGTCATTTCGATCAACGGGTTGCACAAGTCCTATGGTCCGCTTGACGTCCTCAAGGGTGTGTCCATGACCGCCCCGCGCGGCCATGTGGTCAGCCTGATCGGGTCGTCCGGGTCGGGCAAGTCCACGCTGCTGCGCTGCTGCAACCTGCTGGAGAACAGCCAGGCCGGAGAGATCCTGTTCGAGGGCGAACCGGTCCGCTGGAAGGGGCAGGGGCAGGGCCGCCACCCCGCCGACCGTGCCCAGGTCACGCGGATGCGCACCAACCTGTCCATGGTGTTTCAGCAGTTCAACCTATGGGCCCACATGACGATCCTTCAGAACGTGATGGAGGCCCCGGTCACCGTGCTGGGCGAGGATCGCGCCGCAGTCGAGGCCCGCGCCCGCGACCTTCTGGCCAAGGTCGGCATCGGCGACAAGGCGGACGCCTGGCCCGCGCAGCTGTCGGGCGGCCAGCAGCAGCGTGCCGCCATCGCCCGCGCGCTGTGCATGCAGCCCAAGGCGCTGCTGTTCGACGAACCCACCAGCGCGCTGGACCCCGAGCTGCAGCAGGAGGTCGTCCGCGTCATCAAGGATCTGGCCGGAGAGCATCGCACGATGATCCTGGTCACCCATGACATGCGGCTGGCCGCCGATGTCAGCGATCACGTCGTGTTCCTGCATCAGGGCGTGGTCTGCGAAGAAGGCCCGCCGGATCGCCTGTTCGGGAACCCGCAGACCGACCGTCTGCGCCAGTTCCTGTCCGCGACCACGGCGACATAAGAAACCAACAGGAGAGACCCCGAAATGAAATCCCTGACGATCGCGGCCGCCGCGCTGATGCTGACCGCGGGCCTGGCCCAGGCCCAGACCATCCGCATGGGCACCGAAGGCGCCTATGCCCCCTACAACTTCATCGACGACGCCACCGGCGAGGTCACCGGCTTCGAGATCGAGCTGGGCAACGAGCTGTGCAAGCGCGCCGAGCTGGACTGCACCTGGGTGCGCAACGATTGGGATTCGATCATCCCGAACCTGGTCTCGTCGAACTATGACACGATCATGGCCGGCATGAACATCAACGCCGAACGCCAGGCAGTCATCGCCTTCACCCAGCCCTACACCCCGCCGACGCCGTCGGCCTATGCGGCGCTGGCGGCTGATGTCGACGTCGAAGGCGGCATTGTCGCGGCCCAGACCAGCACCATCCAGGCCGGCTATGTCGCCGAGAGCGGCGCGACGCTGATCGAGTTCCCGAACCCCGACCAGGCCGTCGCCGCCGTCCGCAACGGCGAGGCCGATGCGATCCTGGCCGACCGCGACTTCCTGGCCCCCATCGTCGAGGAATCCGGCGGAGAGCTGGTCTGGGTCGAGGGCATGGACCGCGTCGCCCTGGGCGAGGGCATCGGCATGGGCCTGCGCCAGTCCGACACCGAGCTGCTGGAGAAGTTCGACGCGCAGATCACCGCGATGAAGGAAGACGGCAGCCTGAACGACATGATCAAGAAGTGGTTCGGCGACGACGCGCTGCTGTTCGAATGATCTGACCCGCCGCCGCGGACCCGTGCCGCGGCGGCCCTTCGGGAAGTCCCATGTTCGCATATTGCACCGATCCGTCCCTGCTGCAGGGGCTTGCCTGGCTGTCGTGCTACCTGACATCGGGCACGCATCTGCTGTTCTATGCCAGCTTCGGGACGGTGCTTCTGCTGTTGGCGATCACCGCGCCCATCGCACTGCTGTTCGGCTTTGGCGGCGCCATGGCCAGCCGCTCGCGCATCGCGCCGCTGCGGTGGTTCGGGGGGATCTACACCTCGATGGTGCGGGGCGTGCCGGACATCATCTTCTTCCTGTTCGTGCCGATCGCGCTGGACCAGGGCTTCGAATGGGTGCGCCATCAGGTCCTGTGCGACAGCGATGCGCCCGTCCGGCAGGGCAACGATTTCGTCGTCTGCGCCGCGGCCAAGCTGCCGCTGAACGACGCCGCGCCCTGGGTGCATGACGTCTATGGCATCTTCCTGGCGGTCATCGCCTTCTCGATCGTCTTTGGTGCCTTTGCCGCGAACGTGCTGTCCGGCGCCATGGCCGCCGTGCCCCGCGCCCAGCTGGAGACGGCCGAGGCCTATGGCATGTCGCCTGCGCAGGTGAACCGCCGCGTGCTGATACCGCAGATGTGGACCTATGCCCTGCCGGGCCTGTCGAACCTGTGGATGATCCTGATCAAGGCCACGCCGCTTCTGTTCCTGCTGGGGGTCGAGGACATCGTCTATTGGGCGCGCGAGCTGGGCGGGTCCAAGACCAGCGCCTTCACCTATCCGCATCCGGACTGGCGGCTGTATTACTTCCTGGCGATCCTGGTGTTCTATCTGGGCATGACCTGGATCTCGGAACGCGTGCTGGGTCGCGTCACGCGGCGGCTGTCGCGCGGCCAGGCCACGCTTGGCGGCGAGGCCGAGCGCAAGGGAGCCCCGGCATGAGCTGCGTGCAGACCATCCAGGACTATGCCCTGCGCTCGATCGGCTATGGCGAACGGCTGTTGCCGCGCGAGGGATATGACCTGTGCCAGCAGGCGGTGCTGATCGGGTCGGGCCTGATCTGGAACCTGTATTTTGCAGTGTTGGCGTTGTCGGTCGGCTTCTTCATCGCGACCGGCGTGGCGCTGGCCAAGGCCAGTGCCAACCCCTGGCTGCGCAAGCCCGCGAACGCCTTCATCTTCGTCTTCCGCGGCAGTCCCTTGTTCATCCAGTTCTTCATCGCCTATGAATCGCTGGTGCTGCTGCCGCGGGCGGGCATCGACGTCCTGGGGATGACCATCCAGACCAGCTGGCTGACGCGGGCCTGGGCCGGGGCGCTGATCGTGCTGATCCTGAACACCGCGGCCTACAGCGCGCAGATCTTTCACGGCGCGCTGATGTCGGTCCCCAAGGGAGAGGTCGAGGCCGCCGACGCCTATGGCCTGACCGGGTGGAAGCGGTTCCGGCGGATCGTCTGGCCCACCATGCTGCGCCTGGCCTGGCCCAGCTACACGAACGAGGCGATCTTCCTGTTCCACGCCACGACGCTGGTCTATTTCAGCGGCTTTCCGGCGTTCCAGCAAAAGGGCGACGCGCTGTACTATGCCAGCTACTTCGCGGACCGGACCTTCAACCCCTTTGTCGCCTATCCCATTGCCGCCGCTTATTTCATCGCTGCCACCTTGGCATTGATCTGGCTTTTCGGCAGGGTGAACAGGCGGCTGAACCGGCATCTGCCGGGTGCGACCAGCCGCGTCCGGTACCGTCCCCAGTTGATGAGATAATCCCATGGAATGGCTGCGCGAACACCCCGAGGTCAAGACGATCCGCGTCGCGGCAGCAGACCTGAACGGTGTCGCGCGGGGCAAGCGCGTGCCCGCGCGCTATGCCGGCAAGCTGCTGGAGGAGGGGACCAAGTTTCCCTATTCGGTCCTGAACCTGGACATCTGGGGCGAGGATGTCGAGGACAGCCCGCTGGTCTTCGAATCCGGCGACCCTGACGGGCTGCTGCTGCCCACCGAACGGGGGTTCCTGCCCATGCCGTGGCTGGACGCACCCACGGGGCTGCTGCCGTTGTGGATGTTCCATCCCGACGGCACCCCCTATGACGGCGACCCGCGCCAGGCGCTGGCCCGCGTGGCCGAACGCTATGTCGCGGCCGGGCTGGTACCGGTGGTGGCGACCGAGCTGGAATTCTTTCTGATCGACGACAGCGGCAAGACGCTGCGCGTGCCGCCCAGCCCGAAATCCGGCAAGCGGCGCACCGGCGGCGAGGTCTTGTCGCTGCGCGCGCTGGACGCGTTCGACCAGTTCTTCACGACGCTCTATGACGCCTGCGAGGCGATGGACATTCCCGCCGATACCGCCATCTCGGAGGCGGGGCCGGGACAGTTCGAGATCAACCTGATGCATCAGGCCGATCCGCTGAAGGCCGCCGACGACACCTGGCTGTTCAAGATGCTGGTGAAGGGCATCGCCCGGACCTACGGCTTTGCCGCCAGCTTCATGGCCAAGCCCTACGAGATGTTCGCGGGCAACGGGATGCACATGCATTTCTCGATCCTGGACCGGGCCGGGCGAAACATCTTCGACAATGGCGGAGAGGAGGGGACCGAGGCGCTGCGCCAGGCCGTCGCGGGCTGCCTGCGCGCCATGCCCGGATCGACCCTGCTCTTTGCCCCGCATGAGAACAGCTTTGACCGCCTGGTTCCCAACGCCCATGCCCCGACCGGCATCGGCTGGGCCTATGAGAACCGCACCGCCGCGATCCGCATCCCGTCCTCGGGCCCCAAGGCCCGGCGGATCGAGCATCGCGTGGCCGGTGGCGACGTGAACCCCTATCTGACCATCGCCGCCATCCTGGGGGCCGCGCTGAACGGGATCGAGGACCAGCTGGTCGCCCCCGCGCCCTTCAAGGGCAACGCCTATGACCAGAAGCTGGCGCAGTTGCCCGGCGACTGGGGCGCCGCGATCGAGGCGTTCGACAGCTGCCAGGAGATCCGCCGCATCCTGCCCGCGCATCTGGTCGACAACTATCTGATGACCAAGCGCCAGGAACTGCATTACATGGCCGAGCTGTCCGACGAGGAGACGGTCGAGCTGTACCTGGACACGGTCTGATCGCGACGATGGCCCGCCCGCCTGTTTCCGGGCAGCAGGGCCATGGGCAATGTTCGCCGTCCGTGACGGCAAGTGAGGCGGTGGATGAGCAGGCCAGGCCTTGATGCGACCGACATCCGCATCCTTGCGGCCGTGCAGCAGCACGGGCAACTGAGCAAGGCGCGACTGGCCGAGCTGGTGAACCTGTCGCCCACCCCCTGCTGGGCGCGCCTGACGCGGCTGCGCGAGGCCGGGCTGATTCGGGGATACCGGGCCGACATCGCGCTGGAGCGCATTGCCAACGTCACCCAGGTCGTCGTCACCGTATCGCTGGCGCAGCACCGCAAGGTCGATTTCGACCGGTTCGAAAGCCATATCGGCGCCCTGCCGGAGGTCACCGAATGCATCGCGACCGGCGGCGGGATGGATTATGTCCTCAAGGTCGTCACCCAAAGCCTGACGGCGTTCCAGACCCTGATGGAATCGCTGCTGGAGGCCGATCTGGGGATCCAGCGCTATATGACCTATATCGTGACGCGACAGGTTAAGGCAGCACAGCCCGACCTCAAGGCGCTGACGCGCGCGCCCGCGCACCCCGCCTGACCCGGCGCGGGATTCTCCGGCCAAGACCGTCCGGTCTGCAGTCCACCCCAAGAACAGCCCGACCGGCCTGTTTGCGCGCCGGATTTGGCCCGTGCGTCGTCCGCATCCGCGCTTAGATGGCAGATGTCCCGCCCCGGCCACCGGCCCATTTTCGTGGAAGAAGACGTCAGATGACCCAGATCCAAGATTTCGGTTTCGGAACCCAGATCCGCAAGTCCCCCTATTTCGACGCGACCGTCCGATGGGGCGCCACGGGGTTCTCGGTCTATAACCACATGTACATCCCGCGCGACTTCGGCAATCCGGTGCAGAACTTCTGGAACCTGATCAACGACGCGATCCTGTGCGACGTCGCCGTCGAGCGTCAGGTCGAGATCACCGGCCCCGACGCGGCGCGGTTCGTCCAGACGCTGACCCCGCGCGACCTGTCCACGATGGCGGTCGGACAGTGCAAATACGTGCTGATCACGAATGCCCAGGGCGGCATCCTGAACGACCCGGTCCTGCTGCGGCTGGCGGAAAACCATTTCTGGATATCGCTGGCCGACAGTGACATCCTGCTGTGGGCGCAGGGGGTCGCGGTGCATTCGGGAATGGACGTCACGATCAGGGAACCGGACGTGTCGCCCCTGCAGCTGCAGGGGCCGAAATCGGGTGCGGTGATGCGGGCGCTGTTCGGCGACGCGATCATGGACCTTCGCTATTACTGGTTGCGCCGGGTCGATCTGGACGGCATCCCGCTGATCGTGTCACGCACCGGCTGGTCCAGCGAGCTGGGATACGAGCTGTATCTGCAGGACGGCAGTCGTGGCGACGCGCTGTGGGAGCGGATCATGGCCGCGGGTGCGCCCCTGGGGCTGAAGGCAGGCCACACCTCGTCGATCCGCCGGATCGAGGGGGCGATGCTGTCCTATCATGCCGATGCCGACATCGACACCAATCCCTATGAGCTGGGTCTGGACCGGCTGGTGGACCTGGACATCGAGGCCGATTTCATCGGCAAGGACGCGCTGCGCCGGATCAAGGCCGACGGCCCCGCCCGCCGCCAGGTCGGCCTGGTGATTGACGGCGCGCCGCTGAAGGGGCCGAACACGACCTTCTGGCCCGTCACCCGTGACGGCCAGGTCGTGGGCAAGGTCACCTCGGCGATCCATTCGCCGCGGCTGGATCGCAACATCGCGCTGGCGATGCTGTCGGCCGGATCGGCACAGATGGGCGCCCAGGTTCAGGTCCGGACCCCGGACGGCACGCGGTCCGCGACCATCGTCGAGCGGCCCTTTCACGACCCCAAGAAGACCATCGCCGTCGCCTGACCCTGCCCCCGGATCACGGAGCCTCAGTCATGTCCGATCTGTTCTGCCCCACAAGGTGCATTGTGTCCCTGTCCGGGAACCGCCGGGTACTGATGCCTGGGAATGCAGATGCCCGATAAGGCGATGTCGCTGCAGCCCCCCGGGGCAGGGCGCACCTTTCCGGCGACGCGTGGTGCACTGTCGTCCTGCGCCCGCAAGGGGCCGGCCGCGTGCGGGCGGGTGATCAGGGTTGCCCCGGTGCGTCGCCGGTCTGGCACCCGGCGAACACGCCCGACCAGTTCAATCACCCCGCCCGATCGGAATGCGCGTGCTGCGCGATCGGGTCGGGCGACTGAACGCGGCGACATGATGGGCAACCGGCCTTCCCTGCGGCGGGGCGGATAGCATGTACCACCTTCGCCGTCTTGCCGTCCGTCATGCCCGCGCCTTCGAATGGGTCTATGTCCGGTTCGAGGTTGCTCTGGTCGCCCTGGACCCGCTGTTCCGGCGCATCGGGTATCACCGGCTGGAACGCCCCGTCGCCGCGGTCGAGCGGTTGACCAAGGGCCTGCTGTTCGACTGCCGGATGTGCGGGCAATGCGTGCTGTCCTCGACCGGCATGTCCTGCCCGATGAACTGCCCCAAGACATTGCGGAACGGTCCCTGCGGCGGCGTGCGCCCCGGCGGCTTCTGCGAGGTCGATCCGCAGATGCGCTGTGTCTGGGTGATGGCCTGGGAGGGGGCCGCCCGGATGCGCGACGGCGCGCGGATCGGCGACGTCCAGCCGCCCGTGGACCGCAGCCTGCAGGGGTCGTCGTCCTGGCTGCGCGTGGCGCGCGAAAAGGCGGCGCACCCGGCCGGGCCGTCCGACGCCCCCCGCG
>NZ_JXYF01000029.1:0-105547 GCF_000967735.1 Paracoccus sp. S4493 | reverse complement strand
ATCTTCACCGGGTCGATACACTCCTGGCTATTAATCTCCGATTGGCAGCAGCCGCTCACCCGACAGGCTGTATCGTATATCCTCACCGCTGCCAGAAAACGTTCTGGCCTCTGCGCACTTATCGCGAATTGATCTGGCTGCGAGATACATCAAAATCTCAGCTGCTAGGCGGATATGTAGAGCATCCTATTTCTTGTCATTTTTCACTTCACGAAAGTCGACGTAAAAATCAAGGGATACTGGAGCGTTGAGAAAGCGCTCTAAGCCCTCTTTTCTCTCTCGAAGGCCTCGTGGAGCGCTTTTAGGAGCCTTTACTTCTCGTCTTTTGTAGTTTGCTGGGTTGTTCGAGAGGGTTTTCATCCTTCATTCCTCAGGACCCGTTTGACTTGGGCCGTTGTCATTGTGGCCAGACAATGCTCATTCTTGCGCCGCGACCTGCCGTTCCTCAAAGATATAAACTCTGTTGAGCCATCTACCATCACGCTGAAACACTTCTCTGTGTCTCCCTCATGGCGGCGCCAAGTCTTCCGATCGGCATCTTGTTCAAACTGCCAGTCAAAGCAGCTATCGACTTTCGCAAGCTCATTTGCCAACTCAAGCGCAGAGGAATACCGATTTTGAGGATCTGGTTGTAAGCATCGCACGATTGCCCGCTTTAGTCTATCAGGGATATGTTCTGCGAAGATAGAGCGATCCGGGAATGTTCCGGCGCGCAGCGACTCAGCAAACTCTCGGCGGTCCAGTGCCCCGGCAGCGTCGCGGAAGTTGTCGAACTGCTCCCGTAGGGCACCTTGGCCGCAGCACATCCGGTAGAGCGTTAGGCCGACTTGGTAGATGTCAAACCGGAGATCATATGGCGGACCCACCGTCGCTTCGGGTGCGGCGATGAGCATGTAAAGCTGATCGGGCTCAGCCTGCCCAAAATACATTTGCTTCGCTAATCCGAAGTCTGACAGCAGAGCTTCTCCCCGATCAGAAAGTAGAACATTGTCTGGTTTGATATCGAAATGGATCAAGCCTTTAGAGTGAATGTTATGGAGGCCAGAAAGGAGTTGGCAGCCGAGCCTAACAATCTCTCTTACGGTAAGGTGCCTATCATTAAGAAGCGACTTCAGAGAGCCAACGCTATAATACGGGAGCGCGATATAGATATTGTCCGCGTCCTCACACGCGTAGATTATAGGAACTACGTTCTGATGTGAGGTGGCGTATAGTGATTTTGCCTCATTGAAGTACTCCGCGGCTGACCTTAATTTTCCCTTGCTTATACATTTCATTACAATTTGAGCGTCCATTTGGACGTCGTGCACGATATGTGCGGTCGAGTTTCTACCGTCCTGACCGATCTCTCGGATTCGGTGGAACTCAATCTCTGCGCGATTGTGGGGTTTTAGCACTTTTCCGCTCCCATTGCGCAAAGGATAGCTTCTCGTTTTTCTTTACTGATATCAGCCCAGTTCTGAATATCCACTTCGGCTGTACCGTCAACCATCGGTAATATTTCGTCCCTGTTCTTACCAATGCGGGCTGCAATGGTGGATATTTGCCCGTAGTAATATTTTTTCAGCCCACTGCTCGCGAAGGCCTCGATTATGACTCCTTCAATCTGAATTCGATCAATGTTCTTCTGTTGTGAGCTTGGTTCCGTAGTTCGAACGCCAGCCTGCTCTACCTTGTATTCCCTAAGAATATCCAGAACGTTGCTCCGCACGTACTTCAGGGCATCATGGGTTTCGAAAGCAAGTGGTATTACGATCTCATCAATCGTAACAATTGATGAATCTTGTGTATCTACGATGGCGTAATAGATCACCTTCGGCGTTGCCCTGATCCCGATAGTAATCACACAGAAACTCCACCTTGGCGTGTTTATGACTTTCGCGGAATCTACCTATGGACATCTCGTCCATCAAGATGCTTCGAGACACAGAGGCTTGATTCCCCCTGTGAGGCCGTATGCCGCATGTAGCGGTATATTTCCGCATCTACTTTGAAATTAAACGATTCCGTTACCAGACGAGATGTATCGCAGACATCTTCTCTGCGCGGCCCATGCGGTGCCTGCTGCGATCCACGAAAAACTCCGGCTAACTGCAAACGACATGCCAGCTCGTGCTACACGATGCCATTGACGACCAGCTCGACGAAGTTGCACTGCAGCTGTGTCCGGCTTGATGAATGTCCGGATTCGGGCCGAAATTGCCCGCTGATGACCTGATCTGCGGACTGGTTTAGCGATCGTTGTCCTCACCGTCGCTCCATTGGTCATCTATGAGCGCCTTCAGTTCGGCCGATGTAAGCGTTTGCTCGCTGTCGCGCTGACTTGCCCTTTCCTGCAAAGCTGCGATGCGCATTTCCCGCGGCCTCGCTCGATCTGCTATAGGATTCGGAGGTGCCTGATCGCTTCTTCCCATGTTCCTGGCCCCGAGATTGACGCGGGGAGGATAAGCGGACGGCTGCCCCAAACAAAAATTTCGCTGCAAGGAGCGAGCGAAGAATCCTCGAGGATTACGTCAGCCTTGCTGCCGTAAAGGAAGAATAGTGGCCACTTCAGGAAGACTTCAGTGGCAATCCACAATCGGGGAAATGGTCGGAGCGAGAGGATTCGAACCTCCGACCCCCTGCTCCCGAAGCAGGTGCGCTACCAGGCTGCGCTACGCTCCGACCGTAGGACGGGCAGGTAGCGCGACGATCCGGAGAATGCAAGCCCCCATCAGCCACGGGGCGCCCACAATCTTTGCAGGATCGTCGATTTCGGCGCCGTCACCGTCTCGGCGCGCAGGCGGGCGCTGGTGGCGGGGCGATTGGCGCTGACGCCGCGGCCTTCGCGCCAGACGATGTAGATGCCCGAGGCGATGATCACCCCCGCGCCCAGCAGGGTGGCGGGGTCGACGCCCTCTCCGAACAGGAACCAGCCATAGCCGGTCGCCCACAGGATCTGCGAATACTGCATGGGCGCCACGATCGCGGCCTCTCCGGTGCGATAGGCCATGATGACCAGGAACCCGCCCATCAGGCCCAGCCCGGCGATGATGCCGGTCATCGCCAGATGCACCAGCTCCATCGGCTGATAGCTGACCGAAAGCGCCGCGCCGGTCGCGAAGAAGTTGCCCAGCATCGGCCACATCATCAGCACCATCGGGCGTTCGGCCCGGCCAAGGCGGCGGATGATCACCGCGGCCAACGCGCTGGCCGTGGCGCCGGCCATCGCGGCGATGTGGCCCAGCTGGATCTCCTGCCCGCCCGGGCGCAGCACGATCAGCACGCCGGTCAGGCCGACGATGACAGCGGCCCAGCGGTGCCAGCCGACCCTCTCGCCCAGAAGCGGGATCGACAGGATGGTGATCAGCAGGGGCGTCGTGAACAGGATCGCATAGACCTGCGTCAGCGGCAGGGTCGAGAAGGCGAAGAACCCCGCCATCCCCGCCACCACGGCGCACAACGTGCGCAGGATCACCCAGCCCGGATTGGCCGGGCGCAGCGTGCCGGGCTGGGGGTCGCGCATCAGCACGATGCTGACCAGCGGGAACGACAGCAGCGATGCGAAGAACAGGATCTGCATCGCCGGATAGATGGCACCCAGCGACTTGATCACCACGTCATGCGTGGCATAGAGGCCCATCGCCGCAAGCTGCAGCAGCGCGCCCCTGACATTGGCGGTCAGGGCCAATCAGGCCTCCAGCGCGGCGACGATGGCATCGCCCATCTGCGCCGTGCTGATCGGGGTGCCGCCGTCGGGCCCCATCAGGTCGGCGGTGCGCAGGCCGTCGGCCAGCACACGCTCGACCGCGGCCTCCAGCGCGTCGGCCGCGGCACCCTCGCCGAAGGAATAGCGCAGGGCCATGGCGAAGGAGAGGATGCAGGCGATCGGGTTGGCCTTGCCCTGCCCCGCGATGTCGGGTGCCGATCCGTGGACCGGTTCGTACAGCGCCTTGGGCCGGCCGTTCGCCATCACCGCGCCCAGCGACGCGGAGGGCAGCATGCCCAGCGAGCCGGTCAGCATCGCCGCCGCGTCCGACAGCAGGTCGCCGAACAGGTTGTCGGTCACGATCACGTCGAACTGGCGCGGCGCGCGCACCAGCTGCATCGCGCCGTTGTCGGCATACATGTGCGACAGGGCCACGTCCGGGTATTCGTTGTCATGCACCCACTGGACCTCCTCGCGCCAAAGGATGCCCGATTCCATCACGTTGGCCTTTTCCATCGAACAGACCTTGTTGCCGCGGGCGCGGGCCAGCTCGAAGGCGGACCGGGCGACGCGGCGGATCTCTCCGCTGGTGTAACGCTGGGTGTTGATGCCGACGCGGCCACCCTCGTTGTCGGGATTGTTGTCGTCGGAATGGATGCCGCGCGGTTCGCCGAAATAGACGCCCGAGGTCAGCTCGCGCACGATCAGGATGTCCAGGCCGGCCACCACTTCGCGCTTCAGGCTGCTGAAGTCGGCCAGCGCGTCAAAGCATTGCGCCGGACGCAGGTTGGCAAACAGGTCCATCTCCTTGCGCAGGCGCAAAAGGCCGCGTTCGGGTTTCACGCTGAAATCAAGAACGTCGTATTTCGGGCCGCCGACCGCACCCAGCAGGACCGCATCCACCGCCTGGGCCTTGGCCATCGTCGCATCCGCCAGGGGCACGCCATGCACGTCATAGGCCGCGCCGCCCACCAGGTCATGGGTCACGTCGAAGGCCATGCCGCGGTTCGCCTGGAACCAGTCGATGACCTTGACCACCTCGGCCATGACTTCGGGGCCGATCCCGTCGCCGGGCAGGATGAGAAGCGAATAGCGGTCGGACATGATCCCTCCTTCAGGTGCCAGCCGCGACAGCGCAGGCTGCGGCTTCGGGTTAGACGCCGCCCGCCCTAGGGTCAAGCGCGGCGGGGAACGGGCGCTCACGACAGTTTGCCTTGCGCCCGGGGGGCTGCTGGTCGACCCTGTCGCCCGACCAGCCCTGTGAATGAGGAATGCGATGACCCGCTGGACTGTCCTGATGATCGCCGCCGCGGCGGCGCTGACGCAACCCGCCCTGGCGCAGACCTCGGACGGGGTGCCGGGCGACCGGGTCGTGGTACCGCTGCCGGACGTGTCGGGGCTGTCCGACGACGAGGCGCAGGCGCTGGCGCACGACGTCGCGCAGATGACCGTGATCACCGCGGAATGCCCCGAACACGATGTCAGCGGCCCGGAATTTCAGCTGATGGCCGGCACCACGGATGCGCTGACCGAACGGCTGGGGCTGGACCCGGTCAGCTATGACCGCGACTATGTCCGCCCGGCCTTTGCCGTGGTCGAGGAGGCGGATGCCTGCGATCGCCTTGGCCCGCAGGTCCCCGAGCTGATCGCCCGGCTGGAGGGGATGGGCGGCAGCACCCAGCCCGTGACGCCGGGCCTGGCCGAGGCCGCCGCCGCCAAGGCCGCCGCCGCGGGCACCAGCGACACGGCCCCCGACCCGGAAGCCGCCCCCGCCGAATAACGCCCCGCCGCCCCCGGCGTGATTTGCACATCTTGCAGCTTCCGCGTCCTTGGCCCAGCTTGGCGCCGGGGAACGGAGGAACGAATTCATGCTCAAGGCCGGATTGGTCAGCCTGGTGCTGGCCTATATGCTGTCGCAATTCTATCGGGCCTTTCTGGCCGTGCTGGCCCCGGTGCTGCAGGATCAGGTCGGCGCCGGCCCCGGCGATCTGGCCCTGTCATCGGGGCTGTGGTTCATCGCCTTCGCGCTGATGCAGCTGCCGGTGGGGGCGGCGCTGGACCGGTTCGGACCGCGCCGCACGGTGGCGTGGCTGATGGCGGTGGGTGGGGCCGGAGGCGCGGTGATCTTTGCGATGGCAGACGCGCCGTGGCACCTGCATCTGGCGATGACCGCATTGGGCATCGGTTGCTCTCCGGCGCTGATGGGGCCGTATTTCATCTTCGCGCGCGAATACCCGCCCGCGTCCTTCGGGATGCTGGCCGGGGTGCTGGTGGGGTTCGGATCGCTGGGCAACATCCTGGGCGCCTCGCCCCTGGTCTGGGTGATCGAGGCCGCGGGCTGGCGCCAGACCCTGTGGGGTCTTGCGGCCGCGACGCTGATGGTGGCCGCGCTGGTCCTGGCGGCGGTGCGCGACCCGGCGCGGCTGGGCGCGGGGCATCCGCAGGGCTCGATCGGTCAGATTCTGCGCCTGCGCGCGCTGTGGTTCATCGTGCCGCTGTTCGGCGTGAACTATGCGGTGACGGCGGCGATCCGCGGATTGTGGGCCGCCCCCTGGCTGGAGCAGGTGCATGGTGCCGACGCGACCCAGATCGGCCGCGTCACGCTGGCGATGGGCCTGGCCATGGTCGCGGGCAGCTTTGCCGTCGGGCCCGCCGCGCGCTTGGCCGGCAGCGCGCGCCGTGCGACGATGCTGTTTTCCGCGGTGATGATCATCACGCTGGCGGTGATGTGGCAGGCCCCCGCCCTGCCCCTGCCCGCGGTGACCGCGTTGCTGGTCGTGCTGGGGTTCTTCGGGTCGGCCTATCCTTTGCTGATGGCGCACGGGCGATCGTTCCTGCCACCACATCTGGTGGGTCGCGGGATGACATTCCTCAACATGATCTCCATCGGTGGGGTCGGGGTGATGCAGTTCGCGTCGCGCCCGGTCTATGCCGCGGCACAGGGTGCCTATGCGCCCGCGCAGGCCTTCGCTATGCTGTGGCTGTTCTTCCTGATCCCGCTGGCGATCGGGTTCCTGCTGTATTTCCTGACGCCCGAGGCCGCCGCCCATGACTGACCCGCTGATCGTCGCACCGAACCTGAAACGTCGCCTGTCCGGGGTGACGGCGACGGTGGTGCGGCTGATCCCGGTCCAGGCGCGGATGATCGACATCCGCGCGACCGGCCCCGGCCTGCCCGTGGATGTCCCGCACATTCCCCTGGTGCGCGCGGCCACCCTGCCCCGCGACCGATGGCGGGTGTGGCACGCGCGCCGCAACACCGAGATGGCGCTGGGGCTGATCCTGCGTCGCCTGCTGCGGCGCCGGTACCGCCTGCTGTTCACGTCCGCCGCCCAGCGCAGGCACACCGGCTTCACCCGCTGGCTGATCCGGCAACAGGACGCACTGATCGCGACCTCGCCCCAGGCGGCCAGCTATCTGGAACGCCCCGCGACCGTGATCCTGCACGGGGTCGACACGGACGTGTTCCACCCCGCCCCGGACCGTGCGGCTTTGCGCGCGCGGCTGGGCATGGACCCGGACGCTGTGCTGATCGGCTGCTTCGGCCGCATCCGTGCGCAGAAGGGCGTCGATCTGCTGGTGCAGGCGGGGCTGGAACTGCTGCCCTCGCGCCCGCGGGTGCAGATCATCTTCACCGGCCGCATCACCCCCGACAACCGGACCTTCGCCGATGACCTGCAGGCGCGCATCAAGGCGGCCGGGCTGGACGGTCGCATCCGCTTCCTGGGCGAACTGCCGTGGGACCAGGTGATCGCGCATTACCAGGCGCTGGATCTCTTTGCCGCCCCTGCCCGCTGGGAGGGCTTCGGCCTGACGCCGCTGGAGGCCGCCGCCTGCGCCGTCCCCACCGTCGCCGCCCGCGTCGGCGCCTACGAGGCGCTGATCCGCGACGGCCAGACCGGCAGCCTGGTCCCGAAAGACGACGCCCCCGCCCTGACCGCGGCGCTGGCCCGCTGGCTGGACGACGACGCAGGCCGCGCCGCGGCGGGTCAGGCCGCCCGCGCCCATGTCACCGCGAACCACGCCATTGAGGGCGAGGCGCGGGCCATCGTCGACGTCTATCGGTCGCTGCTGTGAACCGGTTGGCCTTTGCCACGGCGCGCCTGATGCGCCGCGACGCGCCTCTGGCCGCGCTGTCGGTCCCGCAATCCGCGTTGCTGGCCGACCTGTCGGGCCGCCATGTCGCGCTGATCGGCAATGCCCGCGCGCTGGCCGATCAGGCCCACGGGGCACGGATCGATGCCGCCGACAGGGTCGTCCGCATCAACCGCGCGCCGATGCCCAGCCCTGCCAGCCACGGTACGCGCACCGACTGGCTGGGACTGGCCACGCGCCTGCCGGACGCGGACCGTGCGCGCCTGGACCCCGGCCGCATCCTGTGGATGTCGCCCAAACGCAAGCGGCTGGACTGGGACAGCGCGTCCAGCCCCGGCTTCTACCTGCACCCCTTGGCGGATATCGACATGCTGGCCGGGCGGCTGGGTGTGCCCCCCACGACGGGCGCGATGCTGATCGATCTGTGCCTGCGCAGCGATCTGGCATCGCTGACGCTCTATGGTTTCGACTTCTTCGCCAGCCTGTCGCTGTCGGGACGGCGCAATGCCGCGCAGGTGCCGCATGATTTCGCGGCCGAGGGCGCCTGGGTCGCCGACCTGTTGCGCCAGGACCACCGTCTGACGCTGATCCGCTGAGGCGGCCTTGCACGCGCTGCGCGCTGTGCAATCCTGTGCGCTTCCCCCGCGCGGGGGACACCAAAAAGCAGGCAGGGAAACCCCATGAGAACCATCAAGGCCGCCTTGGCCTCCACGGCGCTGATCTGCGCCACCCCGGTATTGGCGCAAGATTTCGGCGCCTATGGCTATGATACGATGCGCGATTTGGCGCTGAATTATCCGGGCCGCTTCACGGGCGCGCCGGACAGCGGTACGACCTTCTTCAATGCGGCCCAATACATGCGCGACCGCCTGTCCTTCGGCAGCAACGCGGTCGTGCGTCAGGACTTCACCGCCACCAGCCGGTCTGGCGCCACGCTGGGCCCGTCGCAAAACCTGGTCGTGTCGATGCCCGGCGCCAGCGACCGCTTCATCGTGGTGGGGGCGCATTTCGACAGCGCCGGAACATCGCCCGACCTGCAGGGGGTCGACGACAATGCCTCGGGCGCGGGGGTGCTGACCGAACTGGCGGCGCACATGACCGGGCTGTCCACCGATGTCGGCCTGGAGTTCGTGGCCTTCGGCGCCGAGGAGGTCGGCCTGCAGGGGGCGGCCCATTACGTCGACACCCTGGGCGGCCGCCGCGACGACATGGCCGGGATGATCAACATCGACAGCCTGATCACAGGCGACTTCATGTATGCCCATGCCGGGACCGAATACCTGGAGAACCCGGCACTGCTTTCGCTGTGGACCCGCGCGCACGCCATCGCGGACGAGCTTGGCATCGACCTGCGCAGCAACCCCGGACGGAACCCGGACTATCCGATCAACACCGGCTGCTGTTCCGACGCCGCCGTGTTCGAAGGCTACGGCATCCCGATCCTGTGGCTGGAGGCGACGAACTGGGACCTGGGCGATCTGGACGGCTATACCCAGACCGACAGTCCGCTGATCCCCGGCGGTTCGACCTGGCATGACCCGACCGAGGACAACTGGGCGTTCCTGCTGGCGGCCTTGGGCCCTGAACGGTTCGAACAGCGCATGCGCGACTATGCCCGCATCCTGACCCGCCTGCTGGTCGAGGAGACGGGCGCCGACCTGGTGGCGTCGTCCCAGGACGCGGCCCTGTCGGCGGCCCAGATCGCCGATCTGGCCACCCGACAGCAGGCTGACCTGGCCGCCCTGTCGCTGCGCGCGACGCGTGACCGCCTGGGCGCGGATGCGCCCTTTGGCCAGATCACGCCCTCGATCGCGGTGCAGGGCCTGGCCACGCCGGACAGCAGCGCGACCTTCGGGCGCGACGGCGGGGCTGCGCTGATGGCGCGGGCGGGCGCGTCGTACCAGGTGGCCCCCGGCCTGTCTTTGGGCGGCCAGCTGGCCTATGCACGCACCGGCGACGACCTGCGCAGCGGCGACGACCTGGAATCGACCGGCTATCAGCTGTCGCTGGACGCGGCCTATGAGATGAACGACGACTGGGTGATCGGCGCGGTCAGCTGGGGCAAGTCGGACCTTGAGGGCACGCGCGACTTCGTGCTGCGCTCGGGCCTGGGCGCGACCATCGTCGAACGGGATTTCGACTGGTCGACCAACGCCTATACCCTGGGCGCGCGGGTCCAGGCCGGGCGCGACTATGCGCTGGCATCGGGCGTGACCTATGGTCCGGTCGTGGGGCTGGATTACAGCCGCACCCGGATCGGCGGCTTTTCGGAAGGGTCGGGCGACCGCCGCGCGGTCACCTATGCAGGCCAGGCCATCGAAAGCCTGGAGGTCCAGCTGGGCGGTCGCGTCGGCACCGATCTGGCCGTGGCCGGGCGCGACGTGACGCTGTCGGCGCAAGGCACGCTGGTCCACGACCTGGCCGAGGGCGCGCCCTCGCGCATCCGTGTGACCGACAGCACCGGCAACGACCGCCGCGTGACGCTGGATGGACAGGACCGCAACTTTGCCCGCATCGGCCTGTCGGCCCAGACGGCCCTGTCCGACCAGGCCGATGCCTGGGTGACGCTGGACAGCCGCATCGGCCATGACGCCGGATCGCAGGCGACCGTCGGCGCGGGCCTGGGCCTGCGGTTCTGAAAACCGCTTGTGCGCGTCCGGTCAGCCGGGCGCGCACAAGCCGTCCCTGCGGCGTTTCGCGGCAGTCGCCGGGGCCGCCCGACCTGTTGCCGGAACCCCGCGGCCGGGTGCGGACCTGCAACGCGCGCTGGCGTTGCGCGGCCGTTTGCGGTAAATGCCCCCGACCGCAGAAAAAGGAGCTCCCCCGAAATGGGTTACAAAGTCGTCGTCGCCGGCGCCACGGGCAATGTGGGCCGCGAAATGCTGAACATCCTGGACGAACGCCAGTTCCCCGTGGACGAGATCGCCGTGCTGGCGTCCCGCCGCAGCCAGGGCACCGAGGTCAGCTTTGGCGACAAGACTTTGAAGATCAAGGACATCGAGCAGTTCGACTGGACCGGCTGGGACATCGCGCTGTTTGCCATCGGATCGGATGCGACCAAGATCCACGCCCCCAAGGCCGCGGCCGCCGGCTGCGTGGTGATCGACAACTCCTCGCTCTATCGCTACGACGCCGACGTGCCGCTGATCGTGCCCGAGGTGAACCCCGACGCGATCCAGGGCTATGCGAAAAAGAACATCATCGCGAACCCCAACTGCTCGACCGCGCAGATGGTCGTGGCGCTCAAGCCCCTGCATGACCGCGCCCGCATCAAGCGCGTCGTCGTCTCGACCTACCAGTCGGTCAGCGGCGCGGGCAAGGAGGGCATGGACGAGCTGTGGGACCAGACCAAGGGCATGTACGTGCCGGGTCAGGAAAAGGAACCCAAGAAGTTCCAGAAGCAGATCGCCTTTAACGTGATCCCGCAGATCGACGTCTTCATGGAAGACGGCGCGACCAAGGAAGAATGGAAGATGGTCGCCGAGACCAAGAAGATCATGGACAAGTCGATCAAGGTCACCGCGACCTGCGTCCGCGTCCCCGTCTTCGTCGGCCATTCGGAATCGATCAACATCGAGTTCGAGGATTTCCTGGACGAGGACGAGGCCCGCGACATCCTGCGCGAGGCGCCCGGCGTCATGGTGATCGACAAGCGCGAGCCCGGCGGCTACATCACCCCCGTCGAATGCGTGGGGGAATACGCCACCTATGTCAGCCGCATCCGCCAGGACGGCACGGTCGAGAACGGCCTGAACCTGTGGTGCGTCAGCGACAACCTGCGCAAGGGTGCGGCGCTGAACGCGGTGCAGATCGCCGAACTGCTGGGCAACCGCATCCTGAAGAAGGGCTGATCCTTGTTCGAATGGATCACCGGCCTGCTGGAAAGCGGGGGGGCCTGGGCAATCTTTGCCCTGATGCTGCTGGAAAACATCTTTCCGCCGATTCCGTCGGAACTGATCATGCCGCTGGCGGGGTTCAACGCCGCCCGCGGCGGCACGCCTCTGTGGCTGGCGATCCTGGCGGGCGGGGTCGGATCGACCCTGGGCGCGTGGTTCTGGTACGTGATCGGGGTGGCCTACGGCCCGGCGCGGATGCGCCGCGTCGTGGTCCGCTATGGCCGCTGGCTGACGCTGACGCCCAACGAGCTGACCTCGGCCGAGGGCTGGTTCGCCCGGCATGGCGGGGCTGCGGTCTTCTTCGGCCGCTTCCTGCCCACGATCCGCACGCTGATCTCGGTCCCCGCGGGGCTGGCGCAGATGCCGGTGGGGCGGTTCCTGCTGTTCACCGCCATCGGCAGCTTCATCTGGACGGGCGGGCTGGCCATCGCCGGCTATGTCCTTGAAAACGGCTATGAGGCCGTCAGCCACCTGATCGATCCGCTGTCCACGGCGATCGTTCTGGGCTTTGTCGCGCTGTATGTCTGGCGGGTCATCCGCTGGCGGCCCGACGCCTGAAGACGCGCCGGGCGGGCGGGTGTCAGATCGACACCCACCGCCTGCCGCCGTCATCGGCCTGCAAAAGCGTGCCTTCGCTGATGTCGTGCAGCAGACCGTGCAGCGACATTTCCCCGGACTCGACCGCCGCGCGGACGAAGGGGAAGGTCATCAGGTTCTCCAGCGACACCAGCACGGCCTCGCGCTCCAGCGCGTTGACCTGTTCGGCTTCGGGCAGGTCCTTCACGCGGTCATAGCCGGGGCGCAGGATGTCCATCCAGCGACCGACGAAGCTGGTCTTATCCTCCAGCTCGGGCGCGGCGCCCGAACACATCGCGTGGCATCCCTTGACGCCGCCGCAATTGGTGTGGCCCACCACGATCAGATGCGCGACCTTCAGCGCCGTGACGGCGTATTCGACCGCCGCCGAGGTGCCGTGCTGCAACCCGTCGGGCGCATAGGCCGGCACCAGGTTGGCAATGTTGCGGTGAATGAAGAACTCGCCCGAATCGGCGCCGAAGATGCTGGTCACGTGCACGCGGCTGTCGCAGCAGGAGATGACCATCGCGCGCGGGCGCTGCCCTTCGGTCGCCAGCCGGCGGAACCAGGCCGCGTTCTCGGCATAGGACGTCGCCTTCCAGCCGTGGAAACGCTTGACCAGATATTGCGGCAACGGAGACAGGTCGTTCATCTGGCACCTCGCTTTCTGACAGGGGTGATAGGCCGGGATTGAGACAAATTCGAGCCTTTTCTTGATCCCGCCTCAAGGCTTTCTTCACTGCTTGCCCCGCATGGTCGGCGCGTGCGGGGACAGATCCCCTGGAGGTGCGGATGGCACAAATTTCGGCTTTGGCCATATCAGAGGCGGTCCGCGTGGACAGCCGCCGCGTCGCGGAAATCGTGGCCGAGCTGGGCGAGACATCGGCCCAGCATGTCATCGGCCTGGCGCTGGAACAGCTGGCGGCGGCGCTGACGGCGGTGGACGGTGCGCTGGACGACGCGGACCTGGCACAGGCGGCGGCGCATGCCGAACGCATGTCGCGCCTGGCCTGGCAGATCGGCCTGCTGTCGCTGGCGGGCGTCGCGATGGACCTGGGCAGCACCGCCGAACGCGGCGACGTGCCGGCGCTGGCCGCGATCCGCGCGCGCCTGCTGCGGGTGGGCAACCGGTCGCTGACGGCGATCTGGGACCGGACGGCCCTGGCCTGAGGTTGCAGTCGGGGCGCGGTGCTGTAGGCTGTGCGCCGAACTGCCAAGGACCTGCCCATGACCCCCGAATTTGCGCCCGCCTCTGATGCCACCCTGCCGCTGTGGCTGGTCTGGACCGGCGACCCCCTGCCCCAGGACGCGGGCGACTGGCCCCAGGCCTGCGGGTTCGCGGCCAAGGCGGGACAGCTGTGCCTGCTGCCCGATGCGTCGGGCGGGCTGCGCGGCGCGATCATGGGTCTGGGCGAGCGGGCGCAGGCCGGCCGCGACCGGTTCCACCTGGCCCGCGCCCATGCCCTGCCCAAGGGCGACTGGCATCTGGCCGGCATCCCGCAGGGTCTGGACCCCGATCAGCTGGCGCTTGGCTGGCTGCTGGGCCAGTACCGGTTCACCCGCTACAAGGGCGCGCCGGTCCAGGGGCCGCGGCTGGTCTGCCCGGAAGGCGTGGACGCCGACCGCCTGCTGGCCATCGCCGCGGGCGAATTCCTGACCCGCGACCTGATCAACACCCCTGCCAGCGATCTGGGCCCCGACAAGCTGGAGGCCGCCGCGCGCGGTCTTGCCAACGATCTGGGCGCGCGGGTCGAGGTGATCTGCGGCGGCCAGCTGCTGAAGCAGAACTTTCCCCTGATCCACGCGGTCGGCCGCGCCGCCGCCTGCGAGCCGCGGCTTATCGACATCCGCCTTGGCGATGCGGGACCGATGCTGACCATCGTCGGCAAGGGCGTGTGCTTTGACACCGGCGGGCTGAACCTGAAACCCGGCGCCTCGATGGGGCTGATGAAGAAGGACATGGGCGGGGCCGCGACCGCGCTTGGCCTGCTCAAGATGCTGGCGCGCAGCGGCGCCGCATCGGGCCTGTGCCTGCGGGTGCTGATCCCGGCGGTCGAGAACAGCGTCGCGGGCAACGCCTTCCGCCCCGGCGACGTGCTGGCCAGCCGCAAGGGGCTGTCGGTCGAGGTGAACAACACCGACGCCGAGGGTCGCCTGGTGCTGGCCGACGCGCTGACCTATGCGGCCGAGGAAAGCCCCGACCTGATAATCTCTCTGGCGACGCTGACGGGGGCGGCGCGGGTGGCGCTTGGTCCCGACCTGCCGCCGCTTTACTGCGACGACGACGCGACCGCGACCGCGATCCAGGCCGCCGGGATGCAGGTCGGCGACCCGGTCTGGCGGATGCCCTTCTGGGACGCGTATGAATCGCTGATCGAACCCGGCATCGCTGATCTGGACAACGCCCCCGCGGGCGGAATGGCCGGGTCGATCACCGCCGCCCTGTTCCTGCGCCGCTTTGCCGAGGGCGCGGGACGCTATGCGCATTTCGACATCTATGGCTGGCAGCCCACCGCCGCGCCGGGCCGCCCCAAGGGCGGCGTCGGGCAGGGCGCGCGCGCGATCCTTGCCGCGCTGCCGCAGATTTTGGCGCGCTGATGGACCGCCGTCTGACGCCCGCCACCGACCGCGTGGCCCTGGACAGCCTGCGCGGCGTCCTGGACCGGCCGTCCTTCGTGCCGGGACAGCCCGCACGGGTGATCATTCCAGTGGTCGACCTGCTGGACGCCCCCGAAGGCCGCCGCGACCGGCAGCTGAACTTCGGGGCCGACGTGACGGTGATCGACCGCGAGGCGGGGATGAGCTTCGTGCGCGCGGCGCTGGACGGCTATTGCGGCTGGATCGCCGACACCGCGCTGAGCGGCAGCCTGCCGCCCATCACCCACCGCGTCACCGCGCCGGCCACCCATGTCTATCTGGAACCCGACATGAAGCGGCCCGAGCGGTTTTCGCTGTCCCTAGGCGCGCGGGTGTCGGTCACCCAGGTCCAGGGCCGCTTTGCCACGCTGGCGACCGGCGGCCATGTCCCGGTCCAGCATCTGGCCGACGGCCCGGCCGACGACCCGGTTCCGGTCGCGGAAAGCCTGCTGGGCACGCCCTATCTGTGGGGGGGGAACAGCCGGGCGGGGATCGATTGTTCTGGGCTGGTGCAGGCCGCACTGACCGCCTGCGACATCGCCTGCCCCGGCGACAGCGACCTGCAGCGCGCGACGTTCGCGCAGACCGACACGATCGCGCGGGGCGATCTGCTGTTCTGGCCGGGCCACGTGGCGATGGCCGTGTCGGCGGATCTGATGATCCACGCCACCGCCTGGACCATGTGCGTCACGTTCGAGCCGATCCGCGACGCCATCGCCCGCATCGACGCGGCGGGCGAGGGGCCATTTCTGGGCGCCCACCGCCCCGGTGGCATCACAGGTTGAACACCCGGTCGGGCTGAACCATGCCGCCCTGATAGCGGCCGATGCAGACCGGCCCCCTGGCGTCCTGGACCCAGACCAGCTCGCCCCATTCGGCGCCGCCGGTCACCTCTCCGGGATTGCCGTTGCGGATGCGGATGCCGCCTTCGGTCGTGGCGCGCAGCATGGGCAGGTCGGCCAGGCCCGTCTCCAACGGCAGGATCTGCGTCTCCAGCCAGTCCTGCGCGTCACGGTCGACGCGGTCGAAGGCCACCCCGGCGCTGGCCTCGAAGGGGCCGGACCAGGTGCGGCGCAGATGCGCGACATGGCCCAGACAGCCCAAGGCCCGGCCCAGGTCGCGCGCGATCGAGCGGACATAGCCGCCCTTGCCGCAGACCATCTCAAGGCGGGCGGTGTCGGCCTCGGCCTCCAGCAGGGTCAGGCTGTCGACCCACAGCGGGCGCGCGGCCAGCTCCATCTCGACCCCCTCGCGGGCCAGGTCATAGGCGCGCTCGCCCTCGACCATGACGGCGGAAAAGGCGGGCGGGACCTGCATGATGTCACCGGTAAAGCCCGCCAGCGCCGCCTCGACCTGCGCTGCGGTGGGGCGGTCGTCGCTGGTGCGGACCACGCTGCCGGACGCGTCGTCGGTGGTCGTCTCGGACCCCCAGTTCACCACGAAGTCATAGCATTTCAGCGCGTCGGTGACGATCGGCACGGTCTTGGTGGCCTCGCCCAGGGCGACGGCCAGGACGCCGGTCGCGTCGGGGTCCAGCGTGCCGGCATGACCGGCCTTCTTGGCGTCCAGCGCCCAACGCACCTTGGCCACGACGGCGGTCGAATTGACGCCCGCGGGCTTGTCCACGATCAGCCAGCCGTTGATGTCCCGGCCCTTCTTGCGCGCCATGATCACTCCTGAAAAAACAAGGGCCGGGGGATAGACCCGCGGCGGGCAGGGGTCAACCGGTCACTCGACCAGGCCGATGATCGGACCCATGCTGCGCCCGAAATCGGCCCGGTTCACCGACGGCGCATAAAGCCGCGAGATCGAGCCGTCGAAATACAACGCATCGCGCACGCCCAGCCCGTCGCGGAAGAACCGCCCGAATTCGTGGAACGTCACCGGCCTGTTCGAGATCGCGAACCACGCGGTCTGCCCGTCGGGCGACACGCCGACCCCGTTGCGGATATAGCGGCTGTCGCTGTCGGCCAGGAACCGCGGATGCAGATCGCCGTCGATCACCAGCATCGGCCCGGACTGGCTGGCCAGTCGGCAGTCGGGGCGCGTCTCGGCAAAGCTGACGCTTTCGATGACCTGAAAGGGCTGCGCGCCGCCGGTGCAGAAGACGCCGTTGGGCAGCATCCCGAAATTGTCGCGGCTGGCGCCGGTGACGATGGGCGACAGTTCTACCCCGTCGACGACCAGCAGACCCACCGGACGGTAATCGGCATGGAACATGCCCGCATTCATGGCAAACGACAGCGTCTGACCCGCGTCCAGCGTGCGGCGGACATTGGCGAAATTGCGCAATGGCGCGCCGTCGGGGCCGTCCTGGAACAGCCGCAGGGCGGGTTCCTGCGCGGCCTCGACCTGGCACAGCACATAGCCCTGGCCATCATGGTCCACGCGTTCGCATTGCGCGGCCCCCGACGGCAGCGCCATCGCGACCAGCATTCCGACCGCCACCGCCGCCAGACGCGGCAGATCAGGCGTCATCGTCGTCCCGGTCCGGGGCGGCGACGTCGCGGCGCACGCGCTCGTCCTCGAACAGGCGGCGGGTGTCGTCCATGCGGTCGAAGGTCTCGTCCAGCTGGAACCGCAGCTCGGGCGCGAATTTCAGCGTCATGGCCTTGGCGACCAGGTGGCGCAGTTCCGGGGTGTTGCGGCGCAGCGCGGCCAGCGCCTCGGGCGCGTCGCGGCCGCCCAGCGGCAGCACATAGGCCGTCGCCACCTTGAGGTCGGTCGACATCGACACCTCGGCCACGGTGATGGAATGACGGTTCAGGTCGGGGTCGTGCACGTCCGCGCGCGCAAGCACGTCGGCGAGGGTACGACGGATCAGTTCGCCCACGCGCAGCTGGCGCTGCTTGGGGCCCTGACCTTGGGAATTGCGGTTCTGTGCCATGCGTCCCGATGTAGGGGGTCGCGGCGCGGGCCGCAACCTTGTATCACGCCCCAAAGCCAACAGGGGTGGACCATGAGCGATTTGCAGAACACCGATCAGCCGCAGCGGCCGGGCGTCGTGGTGACCGGGGCATCGGGCCGGATGGGCCGGATGCTGATCCGCCTGATCCTGGACAGCGACCACCTGCGGCTGGTCGGCGCGTTGGACCGCGCAGGCCACGACTGGATCGGGCAGGACATCGGCACCGCGATGGGGCGCGCGCCGGCCGGCGTCACGGTCAGCGACGACGCGGTGACGGCCATCGCCCAGGCGCAGGCGGTGATCGACTTCACCAGCCCCGATGCCACGGTGGCATTCGCGGAACTGACCGCCCAGGCGCGCGCCGTCCACGTCATCGGAACCACCGGGCTGGAGCAGCGGCACCTGGACGCGCTGGCGGCCGCCGCCCGCCACGCGCCGATCATCCGTGCCGGCAACATGAGCTTGGGCGTGAACCTGCTGGTCGGGCTGACCCGCAAGGTCGCGGCCGCCCTGGGCACCGACTGGGACATCGAGGTGGTCGAAAGCCATCACCGCCACAAGGTCGACGCCCCGTCGGGCACCGCCCTGATGCTGGGAGAGGCCGCGGCCCAGGGACGGGGCGCGGCGCTGGACGACCTGCGCGTGCCGGCCCGCGACGGCATCACCGGGGCCCGCGCACCGGGAAGCATCGGCTTTTCCGCCATCCGCGGGGGCGACGTGGTGGGCGAACATGACGTGATCTTCGCCGCCGACGGCGAACGCATCGTGCTGCGCCACCTGGCCACCGACCGCGCGATCTTTGCCCGCGGCGCGATCCGCGCGGCGGTCTGGGGTCAGGACAAGGGTCCGGGTCAGTACGACATGATGGATGTCCTTGGCCTTCAGGGCTGAATAGAGCAACACCCCGACAGCATCCGCGGTGCGTCGCCGTGGATGACCACATGGGCGCGCATTCCGAACAGGCGATCCGACATGCCGTCCGAACACAGCTGCGGAATGGCGGTCAGGGTCAGCCCGTCGGCCACGACCGCGCGGGTCGGGTCGCGGAAGATGCCGGTGGACAGGACCGCCCGGACGGGGCGCGTGTCTTCTGGCATGTCGGGACCGCCCAGCACCACGCTGTCGCCCTGCGGGATGAAGGCCCAGAACGGCTCGGTGCCAAAGCACTGGAATGCCGCGGGCAGGGCGCCGTCCTGCCAGACGTCGACGCGGTAATCCAGATAGCGGTCGGACACCCAGCCCGACCCCTCTCCGGTGTTGACGCGCGACCAGCCGGCGCGCTGCTCGACCACCTCGACGTGGGTCGCGTCAAAGGCCAGCGTGCCGATGATCGGCGCGGAGGCATCCGGCTCGACCCGGATGTTCAGCACGTCGTCGGCCGCGACCCGCGCCACGTCGAACAGGGTGGGCAGGATGTATTCCTGGGTGGCCAGTGCCGGGCCCGACAGGGCCAGCGTCAGGACAAGGGCGGTGCGCAGCATGGGGCCTCCGGTCGGTTTCGCCGTCAGCCTAGCGCATTCGCGCGCGCCGTCCATCCACGCCCTGTTTCCCCCGCCCGCGCGACAGGCTAGAACCGGGGCATGAACACGCGCCTGATCGCCACCGAGACCCTGACCGCAGCCCTGGCCCGGATGCTGGCCGCCCAGATCGCGCCCCCGGCGACGATCCTGCTGGACGGTCCGGTGGGCGCGGGCAAGACGCATTTCGCCCGCGCCTTCATCCGCGCCCGCCAGGGCGATGCGGCCGAGGACGTGCCCAGCCCCACCTTCACACTGGTCCAGACCTATGACGACCCGATGGGCACGCAGATCTGGCATGCCGACCTGTACCGCCTGACCGACCCGTCCGAGTTGACCGAACTGGGCCTGAACGAGGCGATGGAGGACGCGATCTGCCTGATCGAATGGCCCGACCGGCTGGACCACGTCCCGCCCGGCGCCATCATCATCGCGATCGGCGCAGACCCGGACCCCGACCTACGCCGCATCGACATGGCGTTCCCCGGCGCCGACCGTCTGGCGGCGCGGGCGGCATTCGTCGTCACGGCGGGGCATGGCGATGCGCGGGTGCTGCCCTTGGCGGGCGATGCCTCGGCCCGGCGGTATTTCCGGCTGCCGGGGGTGGGCGTGCTGATGGACGACCCTTCGGGGTCCGTGGCGCCGTTCCTGACGATGACCGACTGGCTGCGCGGCCGCGGGTTCGGCGCGCCCAGGGTTCTGGCGCAGGACGCCGATCAGGGGTTCCTGCTGCTGGAGGATCTGGGCGACGATCTGGTGGCACGCGTGCTGGCCGACAGGCCCGATCTGGGTCCGCTGATCCACGACCGCATCACCGACCTGCTGGTCGACCTGCACCGTCAGCCGGTCCCCGCTTTCGTGGCGCCGCTGGACGGGCCGGCGATGGGCGATCTGGCGGCGCTGTTCGTCGATTATTATCCGGGGGCCGACCTGCCGGACCTGCCCGCGCTGATCGCCGATCTGCACGACTGCCTGTGCGGCGATCTGCCCCCCGCCATCAGCCTGCGCGATTTCCATGCCGAGAACCTGGTCTGGCGCGGCGACGCGCCCCTGGGCCTGCTGGACTATCAGGACGCGGTGGCCGCGCACCCGGCCTATGACCTGGTATCCGCCCTGCAGGACGCGCGCCGCGACGTGGACCCGGCCACGGAACAGGCGCAGATCGCCCGCTATCTGGCCGCGACCGCCGTGGCCGAGGCCCCGTTCCGCGCGGCCTATGCCCTGATCGGCGCACAGCGGGCGCTGCGCATCCTGGGTGTCTTTGCCCGGCTGGCGATCCGGAACGGCAAGCCGCGCTATCTGGCCTTCATGCCGCGGGTCTGGGCGCATCTGCAGCGCGACCTGGCGCATCCGGCGCTGGCGCCTCTGCGGGCCATGCTGGCGAACGTGCCCGCCCCCGACGCCGCCCTGCGCGAAAGGATCGCCCGATACCGTCCCTGATGATCTTTGCCGCGGGCCTGGGCACGCGGATGCGCCCGCTGACCGACGACCGGCCGAAACCGTTGATCCCGGTTTCGGGACGCACCCTGCTGGACCGCGCGCTGGACCTTGGCCGCGACGCGGGCGCCGCGCCCATCGTGGTCAACACGCATTACCTGGGCGATCAGATCGAACGGCATCTGGCCGGTCAGGAGGTCGCGATCAGCGCCGAGCCGGACCTGATCCTGGACACCGGCGGCGGGCTGCGCCAGGCGCTGCCCCTGCTGGGACCGGGGCCGGTGATGACGCTGAACCCCGACGTGGTCTGGACCGGGCCGAACGTCCTGTCGGCGCTGATGGCGGCGTGGGACGACCGCATGGACGCGCTGCTGGCGCTGGTGCCGCTGGCGCAGGCCACGGCGCGGCAGGGGGCGGGCGATTTCAGCTTGGATGGCGGACGCCTGAGCAGGCGGGGCGACTATGTCTATGCAGGCGCCCAGATCATCCGCACCGATCGGCTGGCCGAAATCGGCGATGCAGTGTTTTCGCTGAACCGCCTGTGGGATCTGATGATCGCGGACGGGCGCGCGCATGGGCTGATCCATCCCGGCGGCTGGTGCGACGTAGGATATCCCGCCGCCATCCCCCTGGCCGAGGCGCTGCTGGATGGCTGAGATGCGCGGTCTTTACGCGCTGCCCCCCGGCGTGGATTTTGCCGACGCCTTCGTGCGGGGCCTGCTGGAGCGGATGGCGGACCAGCCGCCCGAGGCGCTGGCCGGGGTCACCGTCTTCGTCAACGCCGCGTCCACGCGCGGGGCGCTGTATCGTGCCTTCGACAGGGCGGGGCCGCTGCTGCTGCCGCAGATCCGGTCGATCACCGGGGTCGATCCGGGGCCCCTGGTCATGCCGGCCCCGCCGGTGCCGCCCCTGGCGCGGCGGCTGGAACTGGCGCGGCTGATCGCGCAGATGCTGGCCATGCGTCCCGATCTGGGGGCGGGTCATTCGATCCCGGTGCTGGCGCAGTCCCTGTCCCAGCTGATGGTCGAGATGCAGACCGAAGGCCGCGACCTGTCCGACCTGGAGGCGATCGACACCGGCGATCATGCCCGCCACTGGCAGAACGCGCTGGCCTTCCTGCGCATCGCGGCCCAGTTTCACCTGGGCGACCCGTCCCAGGACCGCCCCGCCCGCCAGCGCGCCGCGGCCCAGGCCGCCGCCCGCGACTGGCCGCAGGGCATCGATCTGCCGCAGGGCCCGGTGATCGTCGCGGGGTCGACCGGATCGCACGGGGCGACGCGGTTGTACATGCAGGCGGTGGCCGCGCTGCCCAACGGCGCCGTGGTGCTGCCCGGTTTCGATTTCGACCAGCCCGCCCCGGTCTGGGATGGGCTGGAGCGCGCCGACGATCATCCGCAGGCGCGGTTCGCGCCGCTGATCGCGGAGGCGGGCTATCCCCAGCGCTGGACCGCGGTGCGGCCGCCATCCGAGGGGCGCAACCGGCTGATCTCTCTGGCGCTGCGGCCCGCGCCGGTCACCGACCAGTGGATCGCCGAGGGCCCCGCCCTGCCCGACCTGATCGCCGCCACCGCGGATCTGACCCTGATCGAGGCCGACCAGCCCGGCCAGGAAGCCGAGACCATCGCCCTGATCATGCGCGACGCCGCCGAACGCGGCGGCGAACAGGTCACGCTGATCGCGGCCGACAGCGGCCTGATCCGGCGCGTCACCGCGGCGCTGGACCGCTGGCACATCCGCCCCGACGACAGCGCGGGCCGGCCCCTGCCGCTGACCGCGCCGGGCCTGTTCCTGCGCCAGGTGGCCGCGCTGTTCGGTCAGCCGCTGACCATCGACCGGCTGCTGATCCTGCTGAAGCATCCGCTGACCGCGACCGGATCGACCGCGATCGGGCGCAACGACATGCTGCGCGAGACGCGCGAGCTGGAACTGCAGCTGCGCCGGAACGGCCCGGCCTTTCCCGATGCCGCCACGCTGGCCGATTGGGCGACCAAGGGCGACGGCACGCGCAAGATCTGGGCGGAATGGCTGGCCGCGATGCTGTCGCGCATCACCGCCGTGGCCCGCGACCGGGCGCCGCGGCCCCTGCCCCATCGGCTGGCCGACCTGCTGGGCCTGGCCCAGGCCCTGGCGGCGGGACCGGATGGCGATGCGGAACGCTCTCAGCTGTGGCAGGACAAGGCCGGGCAGATGGCCCGCGCGGTGCTGGACCATCTGGTGGAACACGCGGCGCTTGGCCCCGACATCGGCCCGGGCGACTTCAGCGCGCTGCTGGTCACCGAACTGCAGGCCAAGGCGGTGCGCGACGATGTCGAGGCACATCACTGCCTGCGCATCCACGGCCCGCGCGAGGCGCGTCTGCACGGCCACGGCACCGTGATCCTGTCCGGCCTGAACGAGGGGGGCTGGCCGCAGGCCCTGTCGCCCGACCCCTGGCTGTCGCGCCAGATGCGCGCCGCTGCGGGCCTGCCCTTGCCCGAACGCCAGATCGGGCTGGCGGCGCACGACTTTCAGCAGGCCGTGGCTGCCGACCGGGTCTATCTGACCCGCGCGAAACGCGATGCCGAGGCCGAGACCATCCCGTCGCGCTGGCTGAACCGGATGCTGAACCTGATGGGCGGGCTGCCGGATCGCGGCGGTCCAGAGGCGCTGGCCCGGATGCGGGCGCGCGGTGCGGAATGGCTGGCCCTGGCGCAGGCCGTGGCGCGGCCCCCCGCCCCGGTGCCCCCGGCGGCGCGCCCCTCGCCCATCCCGCCGCTGCCCCTGTTCCCGGACCTGCCGGTGACGGACGTGTCGCTGCTGATCCGCGACCCCTATGCGGTCTATGCCAAGCGCGTGCTCGGCCTGCGCGCGCTGCCCCCGCTGCGCCCGCAGCCCGACGCGTCGCTGCGCGGCCAGACCCTGCATGCCATCGTCGAGGCGCTGCTGCACAGCCGTCCCACCCCCGACACCCCGCCCGAGGTTCTCAGGGACCGGTTCCTGGCGCTGACCGACCGGGTGCTGGCGGACGAGGTGCCCTGGCCCGCCGCCCGCGCCTTCTGGTCGGCGCGCATCGCGCGGATCGCCGACCGCATCGTCGCGGACGAGCTGACCCGCCTGGCCGAGGGGCGGCCGATGGTCGTGGAGCATCGCGGAAAGGTGCCCGTGGCGGACCTGGGCATCACCCTGACCGCCAAGCCCGACCGGATCGACCTGCTGACCGACAACCGCGTCGTGGTCTATGACTACAAATCCGGCACGCCGCCGACCGACGCGATGATCCGCCATTTCGACAAGCAGCTGATGCTGGAGGCCGCGATGGCGCGCCGCGGCGGGTTCGACGCGCTTGGCCCGGTGGACGTGGCGGGCCTGCGCTACATCCAGCTGGGCGGAGAGGGCAAGACCCACCCACGCGAACATGACGACCTGGTCGAGGCCGAGACCTGGGACGGCTTCGTCCGCCTGCTGCGGTCCTATGTGACCGGAGAGGCCGGGTTCACCGCGATGCGTGCGCCCCAAAGCACGTCCTATGCGGGCGATTACGATCACCTGGCGCGGTACGGCGAATGGGCGTTGACCGATGCCGCGGCGCCGCGAAAGGTGGGCGATCATCATGGATGAGGCGACGCTGAACCAGATCGCGGCGGCCGATCCGCTGCGCTCGACCTGGCTGACGGCCAATGCCGGGTCGGGCAAGACCCGCGTGCTGACCGACCGTGTCGCGCGGCTGCTGCTGGCGGGGACGCCGCCCGAACGCATCCTGTGCCTGACCTATACCAAGGCCGCCGCGACCGAGATGCAGAACCGCCTGCTGGCGCGGCTTGGAACCTGGGCGATGCTGCCCGAATCCGCCCTGCGTGCCGAACTGGCCCAGCTGGGCGAGGGGGGCGATCCCGACCTGCCCGCCGCGCGGCGCCTGTTCGCCCGCGCGATCGAGACGCCGGGCGGCCTCAAGGTGCAGACGATCCACAGCTTTTGCGCCGCCGTCCTGCGCCGCTTTCCGCTGGAGGCCGGGGTGCCGATGGGGTTCGCGGAACTGGACGACCGCAGCGCCCGCGCCATGCGCGCCGAGATCATCGAGGCGATGGCCGAGGAATCCCACCCCGCCATCGCGGACCTGACCCGCCTTCAGGGGGGCGACGACCTGGACGGGTTCCTGGCCGGGCTGTCCCTGGCCGATTACGCGGACGCCCCCGACGCGGCGGCGATCTGGGCCGCGCTGGACCTGCCCCCCGGCCTGACGGCGGACAGCCTGCTGGCCGGGGTCTTCACGGGCGGCGAAGGTGATCTGGCCGATGCCGTGATCCCGCCGCTGCGGGGCAGTTCCGCCAATGACGTCAAGCTGGCCGAGGCGCTGGCGCAGGTGAACTGGCGCGATCCCGGCATGGACGACCTGTCCCGCCTGTTCGGGTGTCTGCTGTTCGGTGGCAGCGCCAAGGTGCCGTTCGGTGCCAAGACCGGCAAGATCCCGACCAAGGCCATGGCCACCGGCCCCTGCGCCCCCTTCATGGACGATCTGGATGCCCTGATGGAGCGGGTCGAGCTGGCCCGCCCGCAGGCGCTGGCCCTGGCGGCGGCGGAACGCACGCTGGCGCTGCACCGGTTCGGGCATGCCTTCGCGGCGCGCATGAACGCGGCCAAGGCGGCGCAGGGCTGGCTGGATTTCGACGACCTGATCGGCCGCACCGCCGCGCTGCTGGAGGAATCCAGCATGGCGCAATGGGTGCTGTGGCGTCTGGACGGCGGCATCGACCATATCCTAGTCGACGAGGCGCAGGACACCAGCCCCGGCCAGTGGCGGGTGATCCGCCGCCTGACCGACGAATTCACCAGCGGCGCCGGCGCACATGACCGGCCCCGCACGCTGTTCGTGGTGGGCGATCCGAAACAGTCGATCTATTCGTTCCAGGGTGCCGACATCACCGTGTTCGAAGCGATGCGCGACCGCTTCGCCGCCGATTTCCAGGCCGTGCAGGCGCCCATGCAGCAGCGCGGGCTGGCCCACAGCTTTCGGTCGTCGCCCGCCGTGCTGGCGCTGGTCGACGCGGTGTTCCAGGGAGAGGCCGCGACGGGCCTGGGCGATCCGCCCCGGCACGTGGCCTTCAAGGCGGCCCTGCCCGGCCGCGTGGACATCTGGCCCGCGCTGCCCAAGCCCGACAAGACCGACCCCGAGGACTGGACCCGCCCGGTCGATGCGCCGTCCGAAAACGACGCCGACACGCAGCTGGCCCGCCATGTCGCGATCCAGATCCGTGCGATGCTGGGCAGTCCCATCATCGACGCGAAATCGGGCCAGCCGCGGCCCCTGCATGCGGGCGACATCCAGATCCTGGTCCAGCGGCGCGGCACGCTGTTCGCGGCGCTGATCGCGGCGCTGAAATCGGCGGGCCTGCCGGTGGCGGGGGCCGACCGCCTGCGCCTGGCGGGCGAGCTGGCCGTACGCGACATCATCGCCACCTTGTCGGTGCTGGCCACGCCCGAGGACGACCTGTCGCTGGCGGCTGCGCTGCGCTCTCCGCTGTTCGGGCTGTCCGAGGACGACCTGTACCGCCTGGCCCATGGCCGCCGGTCGCGCGAATACCTGTGGATGCGCCTGCGCGAATCGTCCCACGTGGACGCACAGGCGGTGCTGAACGACCTGGCCGGGCAGGCCGACTATCTGCGCCCGCACGACCTGATCGCCCGGCTACTGACCCGCCATGGCGGCCGCGCCGCCCTGTTGGCCCGCCTTGGCCCCGAGGCCGTGGACGGCATCGACGAGCTGATGTCCCAGGCCCTGGCCTATGAGCAGGTGGAAACCCCGTCCCTGACCGGCTTCCTGGTCTGGCTGGCCCAGGATGAGGTCGAGGTGAAACGACAGCTGCCCGGCGGCGCGGGCGGTCTGATCCGGGTGATGACGGTACACGGATCGAAGGGCCTGGAAAGCCCCGTGGTGATCCTGCCCGAGACCCAGGTCCGCAAGCCCAACAACCGCCAGGCGCTGGTGCGTCTGGACGACATGCCGGTCTGGCGCGGCGCCGCGCCCGAACGCTGCGACGCGGTCGCGATGGCCGTCGCCGAATGGCAGCGGCGGCAGGAGGAGGAGCGGCGGCGCCTGCTGTATGTCGCGATGACGCGGGCCGAAAGCTGGCTGATCGTGGCCGCCGCCGGCGACACGGGCGAGGGGCTGGACAGCTGGCACGCGATGGTCGCCGAAGGCGCGGGCCGCACCGCCCTGACGCGTCAGGACCTGCCGATCGAAGGCGTCGGCACCGGGCTGCGCCTGTCCTGGGGCGACTGGCCGGCAGAGGCCGAAAGCCCGGCCCCCGATGCGGCCGTGCCGGTCGCGGCGCCGGACTGGGCGCTGCGCATGGCCCCGCCCGCGCCTGATTTCGTAGGCCCGGTGACGGCCAGCGGGCTGGGCGGCGCCAAGGTGCTGGCCGGGACCAGCGCAGGCGACCGCGACGCTGCGATGCTGCGCGGCACGCGGCTGCACCTGCTGCTGGAGCATCTGCCCGCCCATCCCGCATCCGACTGGCCGCGCATCGCCCGTGCGATCCTGTCGGGGGCCGAAGGCGGCCTGCCCGACGCCCCGGACATGGCCGACCTGCTGGACGAGGCCCACGCGGTCCTGTCCGCGCCGGCCCTGACGCAGGTTCTGCAGCCCGGAGAGGGCGCCCGCATCCTGTCCGAAGTCGCGCTGACCGCGCCCGTCGCAGGCCTGGGGACGCTGAACGGGGTGATCGACCGGCTGGTGGTGACCGACGCGCTGATCACGGCCGTCGACTACAAGACCAATGCCGACGTGCCACAGGATGCCGATGCCGTGCCGGAGGGCATCCTGCGGCAGATGGCGGCCTATCGCGCGGCGCTGCGGGGCATCTGGCCGGACCGCCCGATCCGCATGGCGGTGCTGTGGACGGCGACGCGCAGCCTGATGACGCTGCCCGATGCGCTGCTGGACCGGGTGATGGCGGGGCTGGTCAAGGCGACCCCTGCCCCTTGACCCGTCCCCATGCGGCCCATACCTGTTGGACAGAACCCGACCTGCCGGCCCGTCCGGCCCATCCCCAAAAGGAGCCCGAACATGGCCACCGTGCATGTGAACGACGCTGAATTCGACGCTGAAGTGCGTCAGGCCGACACCCCCGTGATCGTCGATTTCTGGGCCGAATGGTGCGGCCCCTGCAAGCAGATTGGCCCCGCCCTGGAAGAGCTTTCCGACGAATATGCCGGCAAGATCAAGATCGTGAAGATCAACGTCGACGAGAACCCCGAACAGGCCGCGGCCCTGGGCGTGCGCGGCATCCCCGCCCTGTTCATGTTCAAGGGCGGAGAGGTCGTGTCGAACCGCATGGGCGCCGCCCCCAAGGCCGCGCTGAAAAGCTGGATCGACGAATCCGTCTGATCTCTGCCTGATTTGTGCGAAAGGCAGCGGCGCCTCAGACGGGCCAGCCGCCTTTTTTCATGGCCGCCAGCAGGCGGTCGTCGGCATCGGGCGCCATCATGTCCAGGCTGGTGCGGCGCAGGAACCAGTCCAGGAATTTCGCGGTCGGGGGTGCGTGGTCCGCCGCCATCGCCACGGCGCGGTCGGCGCCCAGGTGCCCCGCGTTCAGCGTGACGTGATGATAATCCGACAGGGCGAACAGCACGACGGGCTTGCCCAGGATCAGCCCGTCGAAGCCCACCCCGCTGTTCTGGGTCACGACGAAGGCGCAGTCGCGCAGGCGCGCGCCCGTGTCACCGCCGATGGTCAGGTTCGGATGATCGCGGGCCAGGCGGTCCAGGGCCGCGCGGTCGGCATCGTCATAGACCTCCTTGGGGTGCAGGGTCGCGATGCAGGGCCGGCCCGTGCGGGCGGCGGCGCGGATCATCTGGACGGGGCTGGCCGACTGAAAGCTGCGCTGGCGGCGGATGTGGCCCTGCAGCGGGATCAGGATGTGATCGCCCCGCACCGGCTCCGGCCCCGGCAGCACGCGGTCGCGCAGGCGGCGGGCAAAGTTGTGCGCGGCACCGTCCTCGATCCGGGCGGGATCGAACGAGGCCTGCGCGATGGGCCAGCGCCAGCGTTCGGCCACCCGCTCCAGCCGCCAGTAGGGATAGTGATAGGCGAGGCGAAAGGTCAGCGCGTGGTCATGGGTCGGACGTTCCATGTTGAACAGCGCATGGCCGGGGCGGTCGGGAGCCTGCGCGCGCGCATCGGGGCCGGACCGCGCGATGCGGATCTGCCAGCCCCGGGGTTCCAGCAGCGCGCGGATGCGGTTCAGGATGCCCAGCTTGCCCGCCTGCGCGGTCTGCAGGACGGGCGGATGCAGATATACGGTCAGCAGCAGATCGCTCATGGCGCGACGCTAGGGGGGGACCGGACGGTTTTCAACGGGTTGCAAGCCGGGCGGGGCGTCCATATCTGCTGCCCCAACGTAGACAGAACGGAGCGCGCAATGGCTGATGACAAGTTTCCCGGCTGGCATGGCACCACGATCCTGGCGGTCCGCCGGGGCGGCAAGGTGGTCGTGGCGGGCGATGGGCAGGTCAGCGTCGGTCCGACCGTGATGAAGGGCAGCGCGCGCAAGGTGCGCCGCCTGGCCCCCGGCGGGCGCGACGTGGTCGTGGGCTTTGCCGGATCGACCGCCGATGCCTTCACCCTGCTGGAACGGCTGGAGAAGAAGCTGGAGGCCGCGCCCGGACAGCTGCAGCGCGCCTGCGTGGATCTGGCCAAGGATTGGCGCATGGACAAGTACCTGCGCAACCTGGAGGCCATGCTGATCGTGACCGACGGGACCGACCTGCTGGTGGTGACCGGAGCGGGCGACGTGCTGGAGCCCGAGCATGACGTGGCGGCCATCGGGTCGGGCGGAAACTTTGCCCTGGCCGCGGCGCGGGGGTTGCTGGAGAGCGATCTGGATGCCGAGGCGATCGCGCGCAAGGCCATGCAGATCGCGGCCGACATCTGCGTCTATACCAACGGGCGTCTGACGGTCGAAACCATCGGTTGATGGGTATTTGGACAAAGAAGAAGGGGCGCGCGGTGCACGGCGCCGGACCCCGTGGAGAACGACATGAGTGACCTGACCCCCCGCGAGATCGTATCCGAACTGGACCGGTTCATCATCGGGCAGAGCGATGCCAAGCGCGCCGTCGCCGTGGCCCTGCGCAACCGCTGGCGCCGCAAGCAGCTAGACGACGACCTGCGCGACGAGGTGTATCCCAAGAACATCCTGATGATCGGACCGACCGGTGTCGGCAAGACCGAGATCAGCCGCCGCCTGGCCAAGCTGGCCAACGCGCCCTTCATCAAGGTGGAAGCGACCAAGTTCACCGAAGTGGGCTATGTCGGTCGCGATGTCGAACAGATCATCCGCGACCTGACGGACGCCGCCATGATCGACACGCGCGAGCGGATGCGCGAGGCGGTCAAGGCCCGTGCCCACAAGGCCGCCGAGGAGCGTGTCGTCGAGGCGCTGGCCGGCAAGGACGCCCGCGACGGCACCCGCCAGATGTTCCGCGACAAGCTGAAGCGCGGAGAGCTGGACGACACGGTGATCGAGCTGGAGGTCCAGGACAATTCCAACCCGCTTGGCGGGATGGAGATGCCGGGCCAGCCGGGCCAGCCCTTGGGCGGGATGATGGATCTGTCGGGTCTGATGAAGGCCTTCGGCGGCCGCAAGGTGCGCCGCAAGGTGACGGTGGCGGAAAGCTATGAGCTTCTGATCGCCGAGGAGGCCGACAAGCTGTTGGACGACGATGCGGTCAAGGCGACCGCGCTGGAGGCCGTGCAGCAGAACGGCATCGTCTTCATCGACGAGATCGACAAGGTCTGCGCCCGTGCCGAGGCGCGCGGCGGCGATGTCAGCCGCGAGGGCGTCCAGCGCGACCTGCTGCCGTTGATCGAGGGCACGACGGTCAGCACGAAATACGGCGCGGTCAAGACGGACCACATCCTGTTCATCGCCTCGGGCGCGTTCCATGTGGCCAAGCCGTCGGACCTGCTGCCCGAATTGCAAGGCCGCCTGCCGATCCGGGTCGAACTGCGCGCCCTGACCGAGGAGGATTTCATCCGCATCCTGACCGAGACCGACAACGCCCTGACGCGCCAGTACACCGCGCTGATGCAGACCGAGGGCGTGACCGTCGATTTCACCCAGGACGGCATCGCCTCGCTGGCCCGCATCGCGGCCGAGGTGAACGCATCCGTGGAGAACATCGGGGCACGCCGGTTGTACACCGTGATCGAGCGGGTGTTCGAGGAGCTGTCCTTCACCGCCCCGGACCGCAGCGGCCAGTCGGTCAGCGTCGATGCCGATTTCGTGGAACGCCATCTGGGCGATCTGTCGCGGTCGACCGACCTGTCGCGCTACGTGCTGTGAACGGGGGAACCTGCGGCCAGCCTGTGGTGTTGGCTGGCTGAACACAACAGGGGACGGATCACATGGGTTGGCTTTTCAGCGTCATCATCTTTGCACTGGATGTCTGGGCGATCGCGCAGATCATCAACACCAATGCCAGCAACAAGTCCAAGATCCTGTGGATTCTGCTGATCGTGATCCTGCCGGTGGTCGGCCTGATCATCTGGTACTTTGCCGGACCCAAGTCCAACGTCAGGCTTTGACGCGACCACACTGACCTGACGCCAGCGCCCCCCGATTTCGGGGGGCGTCTTTCATTGCGGCCTGCGCAGATAGACGTAATAGGCGCCGTCGCCGCCATGACGGAAATGCGCGGTCGTCACCTGCTGGACCACCGCCGCCAGGGGCGGGCTGTGCAGCCAATAGGGCACCTGATGGCGCAGTGCGCCGGGCCGCGTCGGCAGCGGGCCGTGGTCGCCCCGCCCCTTGCCCGTGATGACCAGCACCAGCCGCAGCCCTGACGCATGGCAGGACAGGATGAACCGCAGCAGTTCTGGTCCCGCCGCGGCCAGCGTCAGCCCGTGCAGGTCCAGACGGGCCTCGGGGCGCAGCTTGCCCTGGCTCATCTTGCGATGCGTGCGGGCATCCATTCGCAGCCCGGCTTGGGCCAGACGTTCGGCCGGGGTCTGAGGGCGCGCGACGACGGGGGTGGCGGGCTTGGCCGCCTGACCGATGCGGAACCGGGGCATCGCCTGCGGCTGCGGCGGTGCGGCGGCCGGGGCGACCGCGGGCGGTGCGACGAATGCGGAAAAGGCCGCCAGATCGGCGGCCTGTCCTTTGCGCTTGGGGTCAAGCGGCTCTGCGGTTCGGGCGACGCGGGACCACAGGTCCCGGTCTTCGGGCGTCAGGCCCCTGCGCCGGCGCATCAGCTTGTCGCGACAAGCTGCCAGTTCGGATCATCCTGGCCCATGCGGCGCGCAAAGGTCCAGGTGTCCTTCTGCTTGCGCGAAGCCTTGGGATCGCCATCGATCACCGTGCCGTCGGCGTCTCGGGTCGCGGCGATCAACTCTCCGACGAATCGGATCGAGATCTCGGCAAGACCGGTCGCGGGGTCGAACTCCGCCGCGGCCAGCTTGGTGTCGCGGGTACCCAGATAGGTCGCCTCGACCGTCTGGCCGTTGGCAACGCGCTGGTCGATCACCGACTGGAACGCCTCTGCCACGGGATCGGACAGGAACGGGCGCACCTCGGTCAGATCGCCCCGTTCGAAGGCCATCAGGATCATCTCATAGGCGCTGCGGGCACCGCCCAGGAAATCGCGCAGCCCGAACGACGGTTCGACCCGTTTCATCGCGGCCAGCGCCTTGGCCGCGGCACCGCCGGCCTCGGCATGGTCCAGGATGTCGTGATCGACCTCTTCGGCGGACCCCTCGATCACCTCGAAACGGGCGGGCGTGGTGCTGGCCGTCGGCTGGTCGACCTGCGGCGGCTCAAAGCCGTCACGCGTCCCCAGCACGTTTTTCAGCCGTAGGATCAGGAAGATCGCGATCCCGGCAAGGACGATCAGCTGAAGAAGCGGGTTGGACATGCAGGCAACCTCTGGGTCATAACGGGTCGTTGGTATCGGGCGGTCTGTGCATTATGTAGGGAGTGCCTCGGCGCAAGTCCAGTTTCCGCGCCGGCAGGAAGGGGAATTCACATGCGGCTGATCGCCATGTTTCTGGTGGTGCCGATCATCGAGATCGCGCTGTTCATCCAGGTCGGGGGCCTGATCGGCCTGTGGCCCACGCTGGCGCTGGTGCTGCTGTCGGCGGTGGCCGGCGTCGCCATCATGCGCAGCCAGGGTGCGCGGGCCGGCATGCAGATCCAGCGCAGCCTGGCCGAGATGCGCGATCCGTCACGCCCGCTGGCGCATGGCGCGATGATCATCGCCGCGGGCCTGCTGCTGCTGCTGCCGGGGTTCTTCAGCGATTCCTTGGGTCTGCTGCTGTTGATCCCCGCGGTCCGGACGATGCTGATGGCGCAGCTTGCGCGCCGCGTTCGCGCATCGCGGGTCCAGATGCATGCTGCGACGATGCGCCGCGACCCGCATCGCCCGCCCTATGACAAGGGCGTGATCGACGGCGAATTCGTCGTGGCCGACGAGGACGACCGCCGTCCGCCCGTCGATCTGCCGCTGGACACCGACGACACGGGCCCCTCGCGGCCGGGACGCGGGTCGGGCTGGACCCGGCATTGAGGGCAGGCGGCCGGCCTGCTACAAGCTGGGACAAATCCGCATCACAAAGGTAGGACCATGGCCGAAGAAACCCCGCAGAACGGCGCACAGCCCGCAGCAGCGGCACAGCCGCGCATGCAGATCATGGCACAGTTCATCCGCGACCTGTCCTTCGAGAACGCCGTGGCCCAGAAGGGCGCACCCCAGGGCGAGGTCCAGCCCGAGATCACCGTCCAGGTCAGCCTGGACGCCCGCAAGCGCGGCAGCGACACCCAGTTCGAGGTGATCACCAAGTACCGCGTCACCTCGACCAACAAGGGCGACGGCGCGACGCTGTTCCTGGCGGAGCTGGACTATGGCGGGGTGTTCCAGATCGAGGGCGTGCCGCAGGATCAGCTGCACCCCTTCCTGATGATCGAATGCCCGCGGATGCTGTTCCCCTATGTGCGTCGCATCATCTCGGACATGACCCGCGACGGGGGATTCCCGGCGTTCAACATGGACCCGGTCGATTTCGTGGCGCTGTATCGCCAGGAACTGGCGCGCCGCGCCCAGACCGCGCAGGCGGCACCCGCCGATCAGCGCCTGTCCTAAGGCCCGATGGCCAAGCCCGCATCGCGTGCCTGGCAGCGGATGCTGTCGGGCCGCAGGCTGGACCTGCTGGACCCGACGCCCTTCGACATCGAGATCGAGGACATCGCCCACGGTCTGGCCTTCGTCGCACGCTGGAACGGCCAGACGCGCGGCGACTGGCCCTATTCGGTGGCCGAACATTCGTTGCTGGTGGAACAGATCTTCGACGGGCTGAACCCCGGCAGCGATCCCTGCTGGCAGCTGGCGGCCCTGCTGCATGATGCGCCGGAATACGTGATCGGGGACATGATCTCTCCGGTCAAGGCGGCATTGGGGCGGGAATACGGGGCGATGGACGAACGGCTGGCCTCGGCCATCCACCGTCGGTTCGGCCTGCCCGCGACGCTGCCCGTGACGGTCAAGCGGCGCATCAAGGCCGCCGACCGCGTGTCCGCCCGCCTGGAGGCCGTGACCATCGCAGGCTTTGCCCTGCCCGAAGCGCGGCGTCTTTTCCCCGTCCCCGAGGCGCAGATGCTGCCAGACCTGCAGATCACCCTGCGCCCGCCCGCCCAGACACGGGCCGCGTATCTTGAACGGTTCGCACAGCTGATCGCCCTGATCGACAAGACACGCTGATACGCAAAAGGGGGCCGCAAGGACCCCCTGTCGATCACGTCGGCGATGCGTGGATCAGATCAGCAGATCGTCCAGCTCCTTGCCGCTTTCCAGGCATTCCTGCACCCAACGCGGTTTGCGGCCGCGACCCGTCCAGGTCATCGTCGGGTCCTGCGGGTTGGCGTATTTCGGGGCGACGGTCCCGGACTTGCGCGTCTTGGCGCCGGTCAGCTCGGACAGGTTGAAGCCATGCTCGCGCGCGGCTTCCTCGATGGCCGTCAGGGCTTCGCGCCGCTTGCGGTCCTCATAGGAGTTGATCGCGCGATCCAGCTTGGTCCGCAGGTCGCGCATTTCCTTGAGGGACATGGTGTCGAAATCGATGCTCATTGGTTCCGGTTTCTATATAGAGAATGTTAATCCCCATCTAATATAGACCGTTTTTTTAAACGTTCAATATATTTAAATCGTCAGCGTGGTCCGCGTTTTGCCAGAATACGCTGCAATGTGCGGCGATGCATATGCAATCGGCGCGCGGTTTCACTGACATTACGCTCGCATTGCTCATAGACGCGTTGAATATGCTCCCACCGCACGCGATCTGCGGACATCGGGTTTTCCGGTGGCGGCGGCAGCAATTCACCGCTGGACAGCAATGCGGATGTCACGTCATTCGCGTCGGCGGGCTTTGCCAGATAATCTGTGGCACCCATCTTCACCGCGGCGACGGCCGTGGCGATGGCGCCGTATCCGGTCAGGACGATGATGCGGGCATCGGCGCGCCGTTCGCGCAGCGCCTCGACCACGTCAAGGCCGTTCCCGTCCTCCAAACGCAGGTCCACGACCGCGTAGGCGGGCGCACGACGTTCGATCAGGCGCATCGCACCGGCCACGGTCAGCGAGGTTTCCGGCTGAAACCCGCGCTTTTCCATCGCGCGCGCCAGGCGGGTCACGAAGATCTCGTCATCGTCGACCAGCAGCAGCGAGGCGTCGGGGCCGATTTGAGCGTTCAACTGATCCATCTGTTGGCCTTTTCACGGAATTTAACGGCAAATGGGCAGTCGCGCGGGCAATATCAAACCCCATGCGACAAACTGCCTTATGCAGAGGCATCGGCATAACAGGCGACGGTCTCGGCAATCTGTTCGGGGGTGGTTTCGCGGGAAAAGAATTCGACCGTCTTTCCGCCGGGCATCACCAGATAGGTATTTGTCATGTGATCGACCAGATAATATTCCTGATCCTCTTCGTCATTCAGCTTGAAGTAATTGCGCCAGCCCTTGTTTACGGCGGCAATCTCCTCGTCGCTGCCGGTCAGGCCGATCATGCGGTCGGAAAACAATTCGGTATAGTCCGCCAGAACCTCGGGGGTGTCGCGGCGGGGATCGACGGTGACAAAGACGGTCTGCACATCCTCTCCGGCCGCTGTCAGCAGCGCCTCGGCCTCGGCGTTGCGGGCGCTGTCCAGGGGGCAGACGTCGGGGCAGAAGGTATAGCCGAAATAGAGAAGCGTCGGCTTGTCGAAGACATCCTGGTCGGTGACACGCTGGCCGTCGTCGCGCGTCAGGGTGAAGGGCGTGCCAAAGGCGTCCATGCCCCCCGCGACGCTGCTGCTGCTGCATTGCACGAACTGGTCGTCGCCCGGACGCATGGTCAGGAACAGCGCCCCGCCCGCCAGCACGCCGATGGCGGCCGCAGTGCCGATCAGCAGGATTTTCCGGTCCGTCATTGGCGGGCCTCCTTCGCGTGTCAAATGCCCGCATTGATCGTCCATCGGCGCGCGGGTATCAAGATCGGGCAATGTCGCAGCAAGGGTCGACGATGTCCACATCCACAGCCCCCGACGACATCGCCGATCCCGACCTGCACAAGGCCATGTCGCGGCCGATCGACACCCCCAAGGCCGAACCGATCCGCATGCGCACGCTGGTGCTGTTGCGCTGGTTCGCCATCGGCGGGCAGATGGCCGCTGTCATCGTCGCGTGGATGATGGGCATCGGCTTCGTCAAGACGCCGATCATCCTGCTGATCGCGGCGTCGATCACCATGAACCTGTGGCTGTTTTTGCGCCCGCACAAACGGACCTCTCCTGGGCGCGCGGTGCGGCAGCTGTCCTTCGACCTGGTCCAGATCTCGACGCTGATGGCGCTGACCGGGGGGATGGCCAATCCCTTCGCGCTGCTGGTGCTGGCGCCGGTCACGATCGCGGCCGCGTCGCTGAACGCGCGGCAGGTGCTGGCCCTGGGGCTGGCCACGGTGGCGCTGATCTCGGTCGCGGCGGTCTTCGGGCTGCCGCTGCGCGATCCGGACGGCCAGATCCTGCGGATGGAGCCGATCCTGGCCGTCGGCCACTGGGTCGCACTGGTCATCGGCGTGGTGTTCTTTGCGGGCTACGCGCATCGGGTGACGGCGGAACTGTCGGACACCTCGGGCGCGCTGTTCGCGACCCAGATGGCCCTGTCGCGCGAACAGCGTCTGCAGCATCTGGGCGGCGTCGTGGCGGCCGCCGCGCACGAGATGGGCACCCCCCTGGCCACCATCAAGCTGATCGCCGGCGAACTGGCGGACGAGCTGCGCGACCGCCCCGACCTGCATGCAGACGCCATCGCCCTGCGCGACAGCGCCGACCGCTGCGCGGCGATCCTGCGCAGCATGGGGCGCGCGGGCAAGGACGACCTGCACATGCGCGCGGCCCCGCTGCGCGCCGTGCTGGAGGACGCCGCCCAGCCCCACATGGACCGCGGCCCCCTGATCGAGATCCATGCCGAAGGCCCGGTGATCCACCGCGATCCGGCCATCATCCACGCGCTGCGCAACCTGATCCAGAACGCCGTCGATTTCGCCGAAAGCCGCGTCGTGATCGAGACCCAGGTGACGCAGGGCGCGCTGGTCGTCACGGTGCGCGATGACGGGCCGGGCTATCCGCCGCATCTGCTGTCACGGATCGGCGACCCCTATCTGACCCGGCGCGCCGAGGCGCAGCGCGGCAGCTACGAAGGGATGGGCCTGGGCCTGTTCATCGCCAAGACGCTGCTGGAACGGTCGGGCGCGCGGCTGACCTTTGCCAATGGCGGGCCGGGTGCCATGGTGTCGGTGCGCTGGCCGCTGGACCGCATCCGCGCGCATGACCGGATCGCGCTGGCCCACAATCCGACCTTCGACGCCTGAGTTTCTTAACGCCCTGTTAATCAAGCCCGGATTATGGTCCCATCGAACGGAAGGGGGCGTCGGCAGTGGACATTCAGGGTGCAGGTCTTGTGGCGATGGCGGTCCTGTGCGGGACGGCGTCGGTTCTTCTGGCGGCGGCGGTGATCCGGGTCTGGGACCGCCGACAACCGGGACAGGGCCGCGCGGCACGGGCCGGCCACGCGCTGGACGGCAAGGTGCAGCCGATGGTGTTCCTGTTCCGCGCCGCGCGCCTGGTCGACGCGACCGCGCCGGCCCGCGCGCTGCTGGACCGGATGGGCGCGCCGGATGACGACTGGCTGCGTCTGATGCGCTGGATCGGACCGCGCTTTCCCGACGCGCCCGACCGCCTGTCCATGTTGCCCCGCCTTGGCCGGATCGAGCTGGTGGGCCAGCAGGGGCGGGGCAGCGCGACCCTGCGCCTTGTAGCCGAGGATCTGGGCGACCGGCTGTGGCGCGTCAGCGTCACCGATCCGGGTGCCGAACATGCGGGCATCGTGGTCGATTCGATGTCCCTGCAGGCGATGGAGGAAGAGCTGGACCTGCTGCGCGGCGCGCTGGACCAGACGCCGATGCTGGTCTGGCGCCTGGATGAGGAGGACCGCGTAACCTGGGCCAACGCCGCCTATCTGCGCCGTGCCGAGGCCCGGTCCGACGAGGCGCTTGGTTGGCCCCTGCCCCGCCTGCTGGACGCGCCGCGCCCCGTGCCGGGTGCGGGCACCGCCACCCGCCGCGCCGGACTGGAGGATCAGGGCGCGGTGTCCTGGTACGACTGTCACAGCCACCGCATGGGCGACGAGGTGATGATGTTCGCCCTGCCCGCGGACGCCGCCGTGCGCGCCGAACGCAGCCTGCGCGATTTCGTCCAGACCCTGACCAAGACATTCGCCGACCTGCCAATCGGGCTGGCGATCTTCGACCAAGGCCGGAACCTGCAGCTGTTCAACCCGGCGCTGATCGACCTGACTAACCTGCCGACGGGCTTCCTGACCGCGCGGCCGTCGCTGTTCGATTTCCTGGACCAGCTGCGCGAACAGCGCATGGTGCCCGAACCCAAGGACTATCGCAGCTGGCGACAGCACATGGCCAATCTGGAAAGCGCTGCCGCCAACGGCCACCACGTCGAGACATGGTCCCTGCCGGGCGGTCAGACCTATCGCGTGACCGGCCGCCCCCATCCCGACGGCGCGGTGGCCTTCCTGTTCGAGAACATCACCTCCGAAATGTCGCTGACCCGCGAATTCCGGGCAGAGCTGCTGCTGGGCGCGCATGTCTTGGACGGGCTGGAGGACGGGCTGGTGGTCTTTTCGGACGCAGGCCAGCTGGTCCTGTCGAACCAGGCCTATCGCGGCTTGTGGGGCGCGCCGCCCGAAAGCCTGGCCGATGCCATCGCCACCTGGGAGGCCGCGGCCCCCGCCGGGCGGGGCTTTGCGGCACTGCGCGACGCGCTGAACCATGCCGATGCCCCGCGGGCCAGCGGCGCGATGGCCGGCCCCCAAGGCCAGCTGCTGGGCTGGACCGTCACCATCCTGTCGGGCGGGCGGCGGATGCTGCGATTCGGAATTGCTTCGGGTCAGGTGATGTCCCAGGGCTTGCCCCAGGACACGCGCCCCCTGTCCAGTGCGATCGGCGCCGACTGATCAGTAGTCGCGCTCGAAGAACACTCCAAGCGAGCTGCCCCCGTCGCTGCCCACCGATCCCCGCGCCCGCAGCGATTGCGTGATGTCCAGGTTAAGGTTGATCGACGACCGCCCTCCCTCGCCCACCGAAACGTCGGTATAGACGTTCTCGGACAGATAGCGTCCGGCACGCAGTTCGATGTTGCCCTCGTCGTCGGTCGTCAGGTCCAGGTCGTCCAGGCCCGCGCTTTCGCGCAGGTTGCTGATGATCCCGTCGCCGCCGCGCCCGGCCAGCACCGCGATGGCATTGGCCAACTGTGCCGCCTGAAGCGGGCTGATGCTGTCCAGCCCCCGCCCGAACAGCAGCTGGGACAGCACCTCCTCCTGCGGCAGTTCCGGAGAGGATTCGAAGGTGATGTCAGGGTCGCGGACCTCTCCGTCGATGATGATGCGGGTGGTGATCTCGTCGCGCTCGGTCTCGGCGACCAGGCGAATGACGGGGATCAGGCTACCCTGCAGCTCGACCAGACCCTCCGTCAGGTTGAAGCGACTGCCCAGCAGGTCGACCCGGCCGCGGATCAGCTGCAGGTTGCCGATGGGGATCGCGTTGCGGGCGGTGCCCTGGATGCGGAAGCCGCCGCCCAGTTCCGCGTCGATCCCGCGGCCGCGGATGAACACCCGGTTGGGCGCGTTGATGACCAGGTCCAGCGCCGGCGGCCGTCCCGGCGTGGCCGGCGGCCCCGACATGCCCGCGTCGCGCGAGGCCTGGCTGGGATAGGGCTCCAGCCCGGCCTTGGCGCGCGTGGCGCGGACCGGCGGGCGCTGGTTGCCGACATGGGTGATGTCGGGGATCGCCCGCGCGCCGCCCAGGCCGGTCGAGGGGATTCGGATCTCGGTCTCACCCAGGTCGATGCGGCCGGACAAGGTCTGGCCGGTCGCGGCCGTTCCGCTGAAGCGGACCTGCCCGTCGATGATCGTCTGGTACAGGTTCGGGTCGCGCAGCACGACCTGCGCCAGCGCGACCGAGATGTCGGTCGCCCCGTTCGTCAGGTCCACCGGCCCGGACAGCGTCACCCGCCCCCCGGCCGAGACGTTGGCCGCCCCGTCGATCTGCAGCCGCCCCGACTTGAACCCGGCGGTGACGTCGATCCCGTCCAGCCGCACCCCCTGGCCCGGATCGGCCAGCTGGCCGTTCGTCAGCTGCACCTGTCCCGACACCGCCTGCAGCGACGGGGCGCCCTGGACACGCAGGTTGATCGCCAGCGGGCCCGACACGCTGCGGGTCCGCAGGGTCGTGTTGGCCAGCGCGGAATCCGCGCTGCCATTGACGCCCAGATCGACGGTCGATCCGTCGCGGGCGGCGGTGCCCGCGATGCGCAGGTCGGTGCTGCCCGGCGCGGTGGCGCGCAGGTCGACCGCAAAGGACGGGCCCTCCTCGCGCACGGTTCCGGTCACCGCGACGGCGCCCGGAAATTCGGGGACGATCAGTCCCAGATCGGCCAGCCGCGCGTTCAGGTTGATGCCCGTCGCGGGCGCCCCGTCCGCGGTCACCTGCAGTTGCGGGTTGGTCACGTTCAGCCGCTGGACCGAGATGCCCTGCGCCCCCTGGCTGGCGGCCACATCGAACCGGGTCTGCCCTGCCAGGATCGGATCGATCCGCGGCTGGCCCAGGGACAGGCCGCTGGCGGTTCCGGTGGTCTCGATCCGGCGCGTGGTGCCGTCATCGGTCAGCCGCGCGTCGGCTTGGACCGCGCCGCTGATGCCGTTGCCAAGGAACCGCAGATCGCCCGCGTTCAGCGTGGCCGCGACATCGGTCGCCCCGGCGCCGACCTGGCCGGTGGCACTGGCCGACAGGCGCGGGTTCTCGACCTGCGCGGTGTCGATGGTGAAGATGCCGCCCTGTTCGGTGCCGGTCACGGACAGGCGCGTCTCGCCCGCAAGGGCGCCGTCCACCTGCGCCTGGCCGAAGGACAGGTCGCGCCCGGTCCCGGTCACGGCCAGCCTGCGGATGCCGTCACCGGCCTCGGCAAAGCTGCCCTGCGCCTGCAGGCTGCCGCGCCATCCCGGCCCGAAGGGCGCCAACGACGCGACGTTCACGTCGCCGGTCAGATCGGTGACGCCCGGACCATAGGTTCCCTGCACCACCGCGCGCATCTGGTCATTGGTCAGCCGGCCCTCGGTGATCGTCACGACCCCGTCGCGTTCCGACGCCTGCAGCGCCAGCTGGGTCGTCCCGGTCAGCGCGCCATCCGCCCCCGTCGCGCCCAGGGACAGGTCCTGCCCGCTGCCCGTGACCTCGATCAGCCTTGCGCCATCCTCCTCGCGCAGCGTGGCGCGGGCCTGAAATCCGCCCGCCCAATCGGCGCGGATCGAGGACAGGTCAACGACCGCCACCTGCGCGACGGCGTCCAGCGCGCCTTGGGCAAAGCTGCCCTGCGCATCCGCGCTCAGCTGCGGGTTGGCCAGCCGGAAATCCTCCAGCTGAAAGCCCTGCGCCGTCTGCAGCGCGCTGGCGGTCAGCTCGGTCTGCCCGCTCAGCGCATTGTCCAGCGCCTCGATGCCGATGCGCAGATCCTGGGCCTGACCGTTCAGGGTCAGGCGGCGCTGGTTCTGCGGTCCGGTGACCTCGGCCGTGGCATCCAGCGACCCGCCCAGTTCTGGGCCGGCATCCGCCAGCGACGGCATGGACACCTGCGCGCGCAGATTGCTGGAGGTCGAGTTGATCAGGCCCTGCGCGGTCGCGGTCAGGCGGCTGGCGTTGACGCGGAAATCCTCGACCTCAAGGCCCAGCTCGTCGCGGCGCGCCTGCAGCAGGATCGTGGATTCGCCGTCCAGCAGCCGGACCAGCTGCGGCTGGTCCAGCGCGATGTCGCGGCCCGACACGCGCGCGTCGATGTCGAAGCTGCGGTTCAGCAGGACGTAATAGCCCTCGACCGTGGCATCCGCGCTGCCGGTCAGCGGCCGGCCCGCGACGCCCGACAGGCGCGTCAGATCGGTATACCGGGCACCTGCATCCACCGACAGCGTGATGCCGCTGCCCAGGCCCGAGACCAGGAAGTTGCCGTCCAGACCGTAATCCGCGCCGCGGACCCGCAGGTTCGTGATGTCGACCGCGTTGCCGGGGGTAAAGTTGAACCCGGTCCGCCCCTCGATCTGCGGGCCCACGGCCTCGGCCAGGGACGCGTCGTCAAAATCCAGATCGCGGGCGGCAAAGTCGATGGCGCCGATGACCTCGGACAGGGCGCCCTCGTCCAGGAAGATCTGGCCGCGCCCGGCCAGGTCCAGCGCGCCAAGCGCCACCCCGTCCAGGTTCAGCGCGCCGATGCCCCCGTTCAGGCGCCAACCGTCGCTTTGCGCCGCGTCATAGTCAAAGGTCAGCCGCCCGGAATCCACCGTCGCCCCCTCGCCCGCGAAGGGCAGCGGGACGGGCACCTGCGGGGCGCCCGCGTCGCGGCCCAGCATCACCTGCAGATTGGCCTGCTGGGGCGCGGACTGGTCGTTCGTCGACAGCGACCCGGCAATGCGCAGCGCCTCGGTGCGGATGTCCAGACGCGGAATGTCCAGGCGGCCAGTCTCGGCCCGCCAGCCTTCGGCCAGCAGCTGGGTGTCCTGCCCAAAGAAGGCCCGGTCCTGCGGTCGCAGCAGCGACGCGACATCGCCGCCCAGCTGGAACCGGAATCCGGTGCCGGGGGTGCCGTCGGCGCCGGTCTGGCCGTTGGCGCTGACCTTTCCGGTGATGCGGGGCTGGCCGTTCGTGGCCAGACGGATGTCGGCGGCGAAATCGCGGATCTGGCCCTCGCCGCTGATCTGGGCAGTCAGGGCGGGCTTGTCATAGATGCCGACAAGGTTGGCCAGCAGACCGTCGGCGGCCTCGTCCAGGCCCAGGTTCAGGCGCAGGATCTGCGTCTCGTTGGCATAGCCAGCGTCCAGCACGAACTGGCCGCGCGGGCCGTCCAGGCGGTCGACGGTCAGCTGGGCCGTGCCCTCGCCCCCCTCAAGGCTGATGCCGCCCGAGATGCTCAGCGCGGCCTCGACCCCGATCACCGGCTCGCCCAGCATCACGCGGTCGGCGCGGATCTGTTCGATGTTCAGCGACACGGGCAGTTCGGGCAGCGCAAAGACCGGCGCCTCGGCCTGCACGGCCGGTTCGTCCGACTGTGGCAGGCGGGGCAGCAGGATCTCGTCGGCGGACAGCTCCGCGATCTCGATCCGGCGGCGCAGCAGGGCGCTGCGGTTCCACTGGATCGCGCCGTTGCGCAGGGTCAGATAGGCGCCGTCCTCGTCCGAGATGCGCAGTTCGGTGAAGGTCGCGCGCGAGGACAGCGCGCCCTGGAACCCCTCGATCACCACCTGGCGCCCCTCTCCGGACAGGTTGCTTTCCAGCAGTCCGGTCAGAAATCCGCGGTCGCTGTCGGCCTCGGCGCTGATCTCGGCGGCGCTTTGGCCCAGCACGGCCATCGGGAACAGGACGACAAAGGCGGTGATCCAGAACTTGCGCATCAGAATGCCTGCCCCAATCCAAGGTAAAGTTGCACGCCGTTGCCGGTGTCGCCGCTGACCGGGCCGGCCACGTCGAACCGCAGCGGACCGATCGGCGTGTCATAGCGCACGCCCAGACCGGCGCCCGCATGATCGTCGCCCTCGCCGCCGAAGGCGTCGCCCGTCCAGACCTGGCCGTAATCGGCAAAGGCCACGACGCCGATCTTCTCGCGCACCTGGACGCGGAATTCGGCCGTGGCGCTGGCGACCGACAGGCCGCCGGTCTTGATCGGGCCGTCCGGGCCCGCGATCTCCTCGACCCCCAGGGACTGATAGGGATGGCCGCGCACCGTGCCGCCCCCGCCCGAGAAGAACAGATAGTTGCGCGGCGTGGTCGCAAGCTCGCTGCCAAAGACCGACCCCGCCCGCGCCCGGCCCGCCAGGGTGAACCGGTCATCGGCGCCGAACGACCGGAAGGCCCGCCCCTCGGCCAGGGCGCGCATGCCGGAACTGGTATCCTCGAATCCGGCAAAGGGCGTCACCTCGGCGGACAGATAGAAGCCGCGCTTGGCGTTGTTCTGATCCTCGCGGCGGTCCCAGATCACGTCCATCGGCAGGGCCAGGACCTTGAAGTCGGTGCGCCCGTTGGCGTCGAAGACGCGCGAGTACTGGTATTCCAGCGCCGCGTCGGCGGTCAGGCGATCGCTGAAGATGTGGTTCAGACCGAAACCCAACGTCGCCAGGTCCTCGTCGTAATCCTCCTCGCGCATCTGGGCCACCTCGGCCTCGACATAGGCGGTGGTGTCGGGGGTGATCGTGGCGGGGCGTTCCAGACGGATCGTCAGCTCGTCGTCGCGGTCGCTGGTCTCGGATCCGATGTCCTTGATCCGCCCGTCGATGCGCAGACGCTCGCCCCCGCCCAGCAGGTTGCGGTGCATCCAATAGGCCGACACCAGCGCCCCGTCCGTGGTCGAGATCTCGGCGCCGGCCCCGATGCGCCGGGGGGGCTGTTCGACCACGGCCAGGTCCACGTCCAGCGTGTTGCCGGGGCTCAGCGTCTCTGCCTCCTGCAGGGTGATCGCCGAGAACACGCCGGTGCGGCGCAGGCGCTGGCGGACGGTGTCCAGTTCCTGGGGGTCGAAGCGCTCTCCCTCGGGGAAGCCGGCGATCTTGCGCAGGCGGCGTTCGTTCAGGCGCTGGTTGCCGCTGACGGACATGCGCCCGAAGGTGACGGCCGGGCCGGGTGACAGGGCGATGCGGCTGTCGACCTGATCGGCGTCGTGATCGGCCACGATCTGCTGGTCGGCGACATCGGCCTTGGCATGGCCATAGGCGCGCCAACCGTCCACACCCGCCAGGGCCGTGCTGCGCATGACGCCGGTGCCCGCGATCTCGCCCGTGGCGTATTCGTCCGGGACCTCGGTGCCGGGGGCCACCGGGGCCATCTGGGCGCGTGAGAAGCGGAAGACCGGGCCGGGATCGACGGTCACGACGACACGGGACACCTGGGCGGGCGCGTCCAGGGGCGCCACCTCGGCGGCCTCGACCCCGTCCAGGGTGATGGTCACGGCGCCGTCGTAGAACCCCTGATCGTACAGCAGGCCCAGGATGCGGGCGTAATCGCCGCGCGCGGCCGCCAGCACGTCCTGTCCGGTGGTGCGATCCTCGTTCAGCGCGCCGGTCAGCAGCAGCGATTGGCGGATCTGGCGGGTCAGCCCCTCGTCCCCGCCGGCGACCTGCACGTCCAGCGCGACGGGCCCCTCGGATTCGCTGCTGCCGCCGAACAGGCCCGAGAACGGAGAGCTGCTTTGCGCCATCGCGGCACCCGCCACGCCAAGCGCCGTCCCTGCCACCAGGATCGCCCTAAGATATGCCCGCATCGCCTGCCCCGTCTTTTTGCTTGCGGCAATTCAAACAGGATCGACGGGGCGAATCCAGCAATCTTTGGGGATTTTCCCGGATTGGCAGTTAACCTTTGCGGGACCGGCGAAGCCTAGCTCAGGGCCGCCAGGCAGCCGTGCAGCGCCGCCATATCGTCGCGGATCAGAAAGACCGGCGTGTTTTCAGGGATATGGCGCATGTGGCTTTCCGCCAGGAAGGCCGGTTCGAACAGCGCCATCCGGTCGGCGATGCTGCGGCCCACGCTGCCGGCCAGGAACAGCCCCTCCAGCGGCATGAAGCGCAGCGACAGTTCGCGGCACAACAGCCCGACCAGTTCGGCGAACAGGTCATAGGTCGCGACGGCCGCCGGATCGCCCGCCTCGGCGGCGCGGGCGACGTCCTCGCTGCGCATGGGGGCGGTGCCGGTCATCGCGGCGTGCAGGCGCGACAGGCCGCGGCCCGCGAACGTCTCCTCGGTCGAAAAGAAGCCGGCCGCGGCGTCGGTGCCGACGCGGTCCTGCAGGCGGGCCATGATGTTGGCGGGCAGATGGGTGTGCCCCTCCTCGGCCTCAAGGACGGTGATCGCGCCGCCGGGCAGCACGCGCACCGCGCAGACGTTGAAGCCCGTGCCCAGGCCCACGACCAGCGCCTGCCCGTTACGGGCGCGGGTCACGGGGGCCGCGCGCAGCGTGCCCAGCTGTTCGCCCGCCAGCGACGGGGTGGAATAGCCAAGCGCCGACAGGTCGTTGATCAGCCGCACCTGGTCGGCATCGGTCAGCCGCGCCAGGTTGTCCTCGTCAAAGGACCAGTCGCGGTTGGTCAGCCGCGCGCGTCCGCCGCTGACCGGTCCCGCCACGGCGATGCACATGGACGAGATGTTGGGCTGGTGCTGTTCCGCCATGAACTGGCGCACCACGTCGTCGAAGCTGGCAAAGTCGTCGCCCTTGAAGCGGGTGACCGTGCCGGCGTCGATGGACCCGTTGCGCGCGATCGCCATCCGCGCATTGGTTCCGCCCACATCGCCCAGAAGCATCGCCATGCTGTCACCCCTTCTCAGTTCAGCCGTTCCCCGTCCTTAGGCGAGAAGTACGACACTTTCGAGAGGTCGAATGCCAGCGGAAACGGCTGGCGCGCCCGGACGGCGCTTTCCGCGCGCAGCCGCGCGGTGACAGCCTTGCCGCCCAGATGGGTGACGGCGAAGGTGTCGGCACCCGCCGGCTCGACGATCTCGATCATCACGTCGCCGCCTGCACCCTGCGCGGTTCCGGGCAGATGGGCGTTGCCCGTCGCCTCGTGGATGTCCTCGGGGCGCACGCCCAGGACGATCTGGTCGGGCAGGTCGCGGGCAACTGGGTCGGTGATGACCAGCGGCGTGTCGCCGGGACGGTCGATCTCGATCCGGGTCTGGCCCGCCTCGGACCGGACGCGGGCCGGGATCAGGTTCATCGCCGGGCTGCCCATGAAATCGGCCACGAACATGTTGGCGGGCTTGTTGTAGATCTCGGCCGGGGTGCCGATCTGCTGGATCACGCCGCCCTTCATGACGACGATCTTGGTGGCCAGCGTCATCGCCTCGATCTGGTCATGGGTGACATAGACGATGGATGCGTTCAGGTCCTGGTGCAGCTTCTTGATCTCGGTCCGCATAGACACGCGCAGCTTCGCGTCCAGGTTGGACAGCGGTTCGTCGAACAGGAACAGCGCGGGGTCGCGGACCAGGGCGCGACCCATGGCGACGCGCTGGCGCTGGCCGCCCGACAACTGGCCCGGCTTGCGGTCCAGCAGCGGCTCGATCTGCAGCTGGCGCGACACCTCGGCAAGCTTGGTGGCCTGGGTCGCCTTGTCGACGCCGCGCACCTTCATGCCGAAGGTGATGTTCTTGGCGACCGACATCGTCGGGTAGAGCGCATAGGACTGGAACACCATCGCGATGTCGCGGTCCTTGGGGCTGACGCCCGTCACGTCGCGGTCGGCGATGCGGATGGCGCCGCCGGTGATCGGCTCCAGCCCCGCGATGCAGTTCAGCAGCGTGGACTTGCCGCAGCCCGACGGGCCGACCAGCACCAGGAAGTCGCCCTCGTCGATGCTGATGTTGATGTCGTGCAGAATATGGGTGTCGCCATAGGCTTTCTGCAGGTGGTCGATTTCCAGAATGGGCATGGCTTATCCCTTGACGCTGCCGGCGGTCAGGCCGCGGATGAAGTATTTGCCGGCGACGACATAGACCAGCAGCGTGGGCAGGGCGGCGATGATCGCCGCGGCCATGTCCACGTTGTAGGCTTTGACGCCGGTGGTGGAGTTGACGATGTTGTTCAGGGCGACGGTCACGGGCTGCGACCCGGCCCCGCTGAAGCTGACGCCGAACAGGAAGTCGTTCCAGATCTGCGTGAACTGCCAGATCACCGACACGGTGATGATCGGCAGAGAGATGGGCAGGAAGATCGACCAGAAGATGCGGAAGAACCCTGCCCCGTCGACCTTGGCCGCACGCACCAGTTCCTGCGGGATGGTGACATAGTAGTTGCGGAAGAACAGCGTGGTGAAGCCCAGGCCATAGATCACGTGGACGAAGATCAGCCCCGGAATGGTGCCGGCCAGCCCCATCAGGCCCAGCATCTGCGCCATCGGCAGCAGCACCACCTGGAACGGGATGAAGCAGCCGAACAGGATCGCGGCAAAGAACAGGTTCGCGCCGCGAAAGCGCCACTGGGCGAAGACATAGCCGTTCAGCGCCCCGATGATGGTCGAGATCATCACCGCGGGCACGGCCATCAGGACGCTGTTCCAGAAGAACGGGCGCAGGCCCTCACACTGGGTGCCGGCGCAGGCGGATGACCAGGCCTCGGCCCAGGGGGCGAAGGTGATCTCTCGCGGCAGGGCCAGCAGGCTGCCGGTGCGGATCTCCTCGAGGGATTTCAGCGATGTCGTCAGCATGACGAACAGCGGCATCAGGTAGAACAGGGCGAACAGGATCAGGATCCCGTACAGGCCCCACCGCAGCACGGTCTTACTTGTCATGGCGCGGCCTCAATTCGCTGTAGAGATAGGGAACCACGATGGCGAAGATGACCATCATCATGATCATGGCGCTGGACGCCGCCTGCCCCAGGTCGCCGCGCGAGAACGCCATGGCGTACATGTAGGTCGCGGGCAGGTCGGTGGCATAGCCCGGTCCGCCGCCGGTCAGCGCGATGACCAGGTCGAACGCCTTGATCGCCAGGTGCGCCAGCACGATGAAGGCCGACAGGAAGATCGGCGCCATCGTCGGGATGATGATCGCGGAATAGATGCGGTGCGTGGGAATGCCGTCGACCTGGGCCGCGCGGATGATCTCGGTGTCGACCGAGCGCAGTCCCGCCAGGAACAGCGCCATCACGAACCCGGATGCCTGCCAGACGGCCGCCAGCACGACGGTATAGATCGCCATTTCGGGCTTGATCAGCCAGTCGAAGGTGAAATTTTCGAACCCCCAGCCGCGGATCGCCTGCTGGATGCCCAGGCCCGGGTTCAGGATCCATTTCCAGGCGGTGCCCGTCACGATCAGCGACAGCGCCATGGGATAGAGATAGATGGTGCGCAGGACGCCCTCTGCCCGGATCTTCTGGTCCAGGAAGATTGCCAGCATCAGCCCGATCGCCATCGAGATGACGATGAACAGGGCGCCGAAGATGAACAGGTTGTTCATCGCCACGTCCCAGCGGGGGGCGTCGAACAGCCGCTGATATTGCGTGATACCGTCCAGTTCATAGCGCGGCATCAGCCGCGAGCGGGTGAAGCTGATCCAGGCCGTCCAGGCGATGAAGCCATAGACAAAGACCAGGATCGCCACGAAGGACGGCGCCAAGACGACCTTGGGCACGTTGCGTTCAAGCCATTCCATTCCGGTAAACCCCCAAAGAAAAACCCCGCGCCCGCGATCCGGGGCGCGGGGTCGTCAGGCCGTGATCACATCGCGTTGGCGACGGCGTCGGCCAGTTGCGCCACGGCGTCGTCCGACGACATGTCGCTGTTGAAATGCGCGGTCACCACGTCGGTGATCGCACCGGCCGGCGCGCCGCGCAGCGCCATGCCATGCGCATAGCTGGGCAGCAGAGAGCCGTTTTCCGCATCCGCGGTCATGTCGGCGTTCGACTGCTTGGCGCAGTCGTCGAAGTCGTCCAGCGCAACGTCGGTGCGGGCCGGGATCGAGCCCTTGTTCAGGTTGAACGTCTTCTGGAAGTCCGGGCCCATGATCAGGCTGGCCAGAAGGGCCTGGCCCTGCTGCTTGTCCTCGCCGTCCAGCTCGAAGAAGGCGAAGCTGTCGACGTTGTAGAGGAAGCCCTCGCCCGGGGTGGGCGCGCAGACGAAGTCGACGCCCGGCTGCTTGCCGGCGGCCAGGAACTCGCCCTTGGCCCAGTCGCCCATGATCTGGAAGGCGGCCTCGTTGTTCATGACCATGGCCGTGGCCAGGTTCCAGTCACGACCCGAGAAGTTGTCGTCGACAAAGCCGCGAATGGTCCGCATCTGGTCGAAGACCTGCTTCATCGTGTCCGAGGTCAGCGCCTCGGGGTCCAGATCGACCAGCGCCTGCTGATAGAATTCCGGCCCGCCCAGGCCCAGAACGACCGTCTCGAAGATGGTCGCGTCCTGCCAGTTCTGACCGCCATGGGCCAGGGGCGTGATGCCCGCGGCCTGCAGCTTTTCGGCCGCGGCGTTGAACTCTTCCCAGGTCGTCGGCATCTCGATGCCGTTCTCGTCCAGGATCTGCTTGTTGCCCCAGATCCAGTTCACGCGGTGGACGTTCACCGGTGCGGCGCACCACTGGTCCTCACACTTCATGTGGGCGGCGATCTGCGCGGGCAGCACGTCCGCCCAGCCGTTCTCCTCGGCAACGGTGCCGATGTCGGCCAGGCCGGTCTCCTCGTACCATTCCTGGATCGCGGGGCCCTTCAGCTGCACGGCGGTCGGCGCGTTGCCGGCCAGCACGCGCGCGCGCAGTGCGGTCATCGCGGCGTCACCGCCGCCGCCGGCCACGGGCATGTCGGTCCAGGTGCCACCCTCGGCCGCGAACTGCTCCTGCAGGACGGCGACCGATTTCGCCTCGCCGCCGGACGTCCACCAGTGCAGCACCTCTGCGGTGGGTTCGGCCATCGCCGGCGCAGCCAGCATCACGGCGGTCGAAGCCGCCAGAACGGATTTGATGTTCATGGATCCTCCCAGATCTATCCCGCGCGGATTCGGTGATCCGCGTGTGGGTCGATCATGCCGCAAGCCCAGTCATGTCCGCAACGCAGTGCAGCCATGCGTCCAGCAGTTTTCGCAGCGTTACGTTACAAACTGTTACGTAACCCCTTCCTGCGATGCTAGATCACGGATCGGAGGACCGTTGATGAGCCTGCACCGCCTTCTGCTGGTCGAGGATGACGCCGACATGGCCGCCATGCTGGCCGCCTATCTGCAGCGCCACGGCCTGCACGTGACGCGCGCCGACAGCCGCGCGACCGCACTGGCCGCGCTGCGCGGCGGCCGGGTGGACCTGATCCTGCTGGACGTGTCCTTGGGCGATGACGACGGCGTCGCCATCTGCGCCGAGATCCGCGAGGCGCAGGACGTGCCCATCATCATGGTCAGCGCCCTGTCCGCCGACCACCAGCGCATGGCCGGCTACGAGGTCGGTGCGGACGACTATATCGCCAAGCCCTTCAACCCCGACCTGCTGCTGGCGCGCATCCGGGCGGTGCTGCGCCGCGCGGGCCGCGCGCCCAGCCTGTCGCACCGCAAGCGCGACAGCGTGCTGCGGTTCGCGGGCTGGCGCTATGACGCGCGGCGCGACGAGGTGACCGCCCCCGGCGGCTGGCAGGTCAGCCTGTCGTCGCGCGAGACCGCGCTGCTGCGGGTGTTCCTGGCCAATCCGCTGATCCCCCTGACCCGCGACGAGATCGCCGCCGCGCTGGACGACGACGAGGCGGCCGAGGGGCGCGCGATCGACATGCTGGTCGGCCGCCTGCGCCAGAAGACCGACCCGGCGCTGATCCGGACCGAACGCGGGCTGGGCTATGTGCTGTCGGCCGAGGTCGCGCGTGACGCTGACTGACCGCCTGTCGCTGCGGGTGGTGGCAAGCCTGTGGGTCGTGCTGGCGATGCTGGCGGGCGGCGGGTCGGTCTGGCTGTGGACCGCCAGCGACACGGCCTGGGACGCGCATCTGAACCGCGCCTATATCGCCGGTCTGGCGCTGGCCGACAGCCTGGAGGCGGGCAGCGCCCTGCCCCAGGGCCTGTCGCAGGTCCAGCTGCGCGCCGCGCCCGACCTGCCGCCCGGCTGGCGGCAAACGGTGATCACCCTGACCGGCGGCGGCAGGCCCGACCTGTCGCAGGGCGCGCGGCTGTCGGTGCGCATCCAGTCGCCTGATCTGACCTATCCCGCGGCCGAGGTCCAATCCGTCGGCGGCGGCAGCCAGGCCGCGGGCCTGGCCTCGATCACACGCACCCTGGCGCGGTTCTGCAGCGAGCCGCGGCTGTTCGTGCAGCAGGACACCGGCCCATGGATCCGCGTGGACGGTGCGCCCGTCTGGGGCTGCCAGGCCGCGCCGCCCGACCGCCGCCTTCTGGCCGGGGCGCTGGCCCTGGGGGCGCTGGCCCTGCTGCTGGGCTGGGTGGCGGGGGTCGCGGGGGCGTTCACCGCCTTTGCGGCCGCGCTGCGCGATCACCGCGCCCGCACCGCCGCCCTGCCCGTCGGCGGCGTGATCGAGCTGCGCCAGACCGCCGAGGCCGTGAACGCCTATGTCGCACAGGACCGCGCCGCGCTGGAGAACCGGGCCCTGGTCCTGTCGGGGGTCAGCCACGACCTGGGCACTCCCGCCACCCGCCTGCGCCTGCGCAGCGCGATGATCGAGGATGCCGCCCTTCGCGACCGCCTGGACCGCGACATCGACGAGATGACGACGATGATCGACGGCGTCCTGACCTATACCCGCGCCGAGATCGGGGCCGAACCGTTCCGCCAGCTGTCCCTGACATCCCTGGCCGAGGCGGTCGTGGCCGATTATCAGGACGTGGGCCTGCCCGTGACGCTGCGCCAGTCGTCGCTGCCCCCTGCCCGCGCCGGCACGCTGTTTTCACGAACCACCAGCCGTCCGACGGTGGACAGCCACGCCCTGCTGATGCGCGGCCAGCCCACCGCACTGCGCCGCGCGCTGTCCAACCTGATCGACAACGCGTTGAAATACGGGCGCGAGGCGCAGGTGCTGACCGGCGGCGACGCGGACGAGGCCTGGATCTCGGTCACCGACCGCGGATCGGTCCTGACCGAGGACGACTTGGCGCGCCTGACAGGGGCCTTTCAGCGCGGAGAGAATGCCGGCACCGCCAGCGGCGTCGGGCTGGGCTTGGCCATCGTGTCGACCATCGCCGCGCAGCATGGCGGACGGCTGGAATTCCACCGCGCGCCGCAGGGTCTGGAGGCCCGCCTGGCACTGGCGCGCAGTTGGGCGTAAGAGGGGCCGACGGAACTCTTGCGAACAAAACCGCGTTTTGTTGGGGAATTCGCAAGAAAGGCTATCATCATGACCCGTGCAGACCGCATCACCCGCCTTGGCTGCGCCGGCGTCGTGGCGCTGCTCAGCGTCACGCCGGCGTTGTCGGCCAGCCCCAATCAGCCGGTTCAGGGCTGGAGCGCGATGCAGGGCATCGAGCCTGCCGCCCTGTTGGAGGACATCCAGACCATGCCGGTGTCGGAAATGGCGGTCGACGACCAGCCCTATTGCGCCGATGATGCGGAAATCGCCGCGACGCTGGAACAGGATTTCGCGGAACATCCCGTCGACATGACCGGCGTGCAAGGCACGCAGCTGTGGGGGTCCGATCAGCTGGGGACATGGACACTGGTCGCGCCGCGCGATGATCAGACCAGCTGCATCATCGCTAGCGGCATCGGCTTCAGCGATGACCGCAGCACGCAGGCCTATTTCCAGGTAGCAGGGTTGTAATCAGCCCACGCGACGCAGGAAGGCCCGTGTGCGGTCGTCCTGCGGATTGCCGAAGATCTGCGCAGGCGGCCCCTGTTCCACGATCCGCCCACCTTCCATGAAGACCACCCTGTCCGCGATTTCGCGGGCAAACTGCATTTCATGGGTCACGATCAGCATGGTCTGGCGTCCGTCAGCAATGCGGCGGATCAGGTCCAGAACCTCGCCCACCCATTCGGGATCCAACGCGCTGGTCGGTTCGTCGAACAGCATCAGGTCCGCGTCCAGGGCCATTGCGCGACCGATGCCGACGCGCTGCTGCTGACCGCCGGACATGGCCGCCGGATAGCTGTCGCCCCGATCCGCCAAGCCGATCTGGGCCAGAATGTCATCCGCCCGCGCCCGCGCCTTGTCGGCGGGCCAGCCGCGCACAGTGGTCAGCCCTTCGGTGATGTTCCCGCGGGCGGTCTTGTTGGCGAACAGCGCATAATTTTGGAACACGAACCCCGTCCGCCGCCGCAGGCCCAGGATCTGCGCCTTGGTCGCGCGTGCGGCATCGACCGTCACGTCGCCCATGCGGATCGTGCCCTGATCGGGCGTGTCCAGCCAGTTCAGGCAGCGCAGCAGGGTCGATTTCCCAGTTCCGGACGGCCCGATGATCGCCACGCGTTCGCCCGGCTCCAGGCACAGGTCGATGCCGTCCAGAACCGTGTTGTCGCCAAAGCGCTTGACCAGTCCGGTGATCTCGATCTGACAGCTCATCGCGCGACGGCCTTTCCAAGGCTGGATTCCAGCCGGCGCTGGCCGACCGACAGGGTTTCGACGATCACCCAATAGAACAGCGCGACCACCAGGAACGCCTCGAGGTACAGAAAGCTGCCTGCGGCCTCCTTCTGGGCGGCGCCCATCATCTCGGTCACCCCCAGGGTGAAGGCCAGCGAGGTGCTTTTGATCATGTCGATGAAATAGTTCATCAGCGTCGGCGCCGCGGTCCGCGCCGCCTGGGGCAGGATGATCCGGCGCAGCAACTGGCCTTGGGTCATGCCGATGGAGGCTGCCGCCTCCCACTGGCTGCGGTCGACGCCCAGGATGGCGCCACGGATGCTTTCGGCCATATAGGCCGAGAAATGCAGCGTCAGGCCGATGATCGCGGCGGTGACGCCGTCGATGCCGGTCATCGCCGGCACGATCTGGGGCAGGCCGAAATAGAACAGGAACAGCTGCACCAGCAGCGGCGTGCCGCGGAAGAAGCTGATGAACACCGCCACGATGCGGTCCAGGACCGGCACGCGCAGCACGCGCACGATGGCCAGCGCCGACCCCAGGGTCAGCGCCGCCACCATCGCGACGATCGCCATGAACAGCGTCAGCGGCACATAGCCGGCGATGACCGGGACCAGGTCCCACATGTAGGCGGTGTCCAGAGGCCGCATGTTACTGCGACACGGGCTGCGTCACGTCGGCATCCAGCCATTTCTGAGAGATCTCGGCCAGGGTGCCGTTCTCCTTCAGGGTGGTGATGGCCGCGTCAACGCGGTCGCGCAGCGCCTGACCGGCCTCGTCGTTGCGGAAGGGCAGGGCGTTCCTGATCTCCGAGAAGGGCTCTCCGGCCAGTTCCAGCGGCAGCGGGCTCTGCGCGATCACCTGGGCCGAGGACACGCGGTCCATGACGAAGGCATCGACCCGGCCCAGCGCCGTGTCCTGTTCGATGTTGCTTTCATATGTGCGGATGTCGATCTGGTCAGCATTGGGCAGTTCGCGCAACAGCTGTTCGAAGTTCGATCCCAGGTTCACCGCGACCGTCTTGCCGTCCAGGCTGTCCGGCCCCTCGATCGCGGCCGGGTTGCCCTCGCGCGTGACGATCTGGGCGCCGTCATAGACATAGGGCTGGGTGAAGGCGAATGCCGCCTCGCGTTCGGGGGTGATGGTGATCTGGTTGGCGATGGTGTCGATGCGGTTCGATTCCAGCGCGCCGATCAGGCCTGAAAAGGACATCGTGACGAATTCGACCTCGTCGCCGGTCTCTTCGGCGATGGCGTTCAGGAAATCCACCTCGAAGCCCTGCAGTTCATCCGCACGGGTGAAGGTGAAGGGGAAATAGCCGCCGGACATGCCGACGCGGATCGTGTCGGCCGCGGCGGGCAGGGCGGTGGTCAGGGCAAGGGCGGCGGTCAGGACAAGCGTGCGCACGGGAAATCTCCATAGGTTCTTGGACGTTACCTGCGATCTGGCAATGCGATCCGCAAGCGGGGCGGTGGCAGAAAAGGACAAAGATGCGGCAGGCCGCAGCACCGCGGAACAAGCCCTGCTGGCGCAACGGCGGGCGGGGAACTTCGTTCCATGACGGGTCCGGAGACCGCGATCAAGCGCGCGAAGGCCGCGTCATCGCCTTGATCGTGGCGACATGGGCGGGGTCGGCGGCCAGGGCATCGGTGGCCAGGGCGCGCGCGGCGTCCATCAGGTCGGGCGCGGGCAGGATGCGGTCGACCAGGCCCCAGGCCAGCGCCTCGGGCGCGTCGATCCGGGCGCCGGCCATCAGGATCATCCGCGCCCGCGCGGGCCCCACCAGCGCCACCAGGCGCGCCGGGTCGCTTGGCTGCGGCAGAAAGCCCAGCCGCATCACCGGATAGAAGAACCTTGCATCGGGCACCGCCAGGCGGATGTCGCAGGCCAGCGCCATGCCGAAGGCGCCCCCGGCCAGCGACCCGTTCAGCGCGGCGACGGTCAGGCAGGGCAGGGCGGCCAGCGCGGCGGACAGATCCTCCCATTCGGGGGCCGTGGCCAAGCCCGCGCGGGCCTGGTCCAGGTCCGCGCCGGCCGAAAAGACCCGGCCCGCCCCGGTCAGGATCAGCGCCCGCGCGCCGCTGTCCAGGGCCTGCGCCACACCCGCGCGCAGGTCGCGCAGCATGTCGGCGGTCAGGGCGTTCGCCTTGTCGGGGCGGTCGATCGTCAGCAGGGACAGGCCGTCCCGGTGGTGGCTGCGGATCACGACTTGTTCCCTTTCCCTTTCGGCGGCACTGTGTCAGGAATCCCCCCGATTTCAGGTTTGCGAAAGGTATCCGCCATGAACCGTCCCCTTGCAACCTCGGCGCTTGCGCTGATCCTGGGCGCGGGCCCGGCCCTTGCAGACGTCACCCCCGCCGAAGTCTGGCAGAGCCTGCAGGACAGCTATGAACAGATGGGCTATGCGGTCCAGGTCGGTTCCGAGTATGCCTCGGACGAGGCGATCACCCTGACCGACGTGGTCCTGACCGTCGACGGAGAGGCCGATGCCCCGGACATGGTCCTGACCCTGCCCGAAATCGTGCTGACCGCGGTCGGCGATGGCACCGTGCGGTCGGTCGTGGGCGGCCAGATGACGCTGGAGAGCAGCGCCGTGCCCGAGGGCGACGACGAGGCCGTGGGCTTTTCGATGACCATGGACGCCCCCGGCAACGAGACGATCAGCTCGGGCACGCCCGAAGCCCTGACCCATGACGTGACCATGCCCACGCTGACCATGTCGGGCCGCGCGCTGGACGACCAGAACGAGGTTCCGCTGACCGCCACGCTGACCGGCGTCACCGGTAGCCAGACCGTCACCACCGCCGCCGACGGCGCCAGCACCCAGACCTTCGAGGGTCGCGCCGATGCGCTGGAGGCGCAGATCACCGCCTCGGGTCCGTCGCTTGCCGCCACAGATGCGCCTGAAACCGAGACCGCGCCCGACGCCACCGACGCGCCGGAGGCATCCGAGGCACCCGACGCCCCGGCGGCCACCGCAGAGACCGACGATTTCCAGGCCGCGATCACCATCGCCGACCTGACCATGCAGGGCGACGGCACCAGTCCTGCGGGCGAGGTCAACTTTGGCAGCCAGCCCACGCAGGCGCTGCAGGCGGGCTTTGGCGGCAAGGGCAGCTTTGCGATGGGCGCGACCAGCGGCAGCTTCACCGCCAGCACCCTGACCGCGGATGGCAGCCGGAACGATTCCGAAGGCAGCTTCCAGGCGGCAAGCGGCACGCTGGCCGTCGGCATCTCCAAGGACGGCCTGTCCTATGAAGGCGGGCTGACCGACATGACGACCAACCTGACCGCCACGGACATGCCCTTCCCGATCGCCTATGGCGCGGCGGAGAACCGGTTCCGGCTGGCCATGCCGATCGTGGCATCCGACCAGGAACAGCCCTTTGCGCTGACCTATGTGCTGGACGGGCTGACTCTGGACGACGCGATCTGGCAGGCGCTGGACCCCGAGGCGGCGCTGCCGCGCGATCCGGCCAGCCTGACCATTGACTTGGAGGGGACGGCCCTGCTGACGCAGAACTTCATGGATCCCGACTTTCCGCAGCCGGTGGAGCCGGGTCCTGACGGCGCCGCGCCCATGCCCCTGCAGCCGCGCAGCCTGACCATCAAGGAACTGGCCCTGGACGCCGTGGGCGCCACCGCCGACCTGTCCGGTGCGCTGACCTTCGGCGAGGATCCCAGCCAGCCCCTGGGCAAGATCGAGGGCACGTTCGGCGGCATCAACAGCCTGCTGGACACGCTGGTCGCGATGGGCGTCGTGCCGCAGGAACAGCTGATGGGTCCGCGCATGATGATGGCGATGTTCGCCCGCCCGGTCGAGGGCAACCCCGACCAGCTGCAGACCGAGATCGAGTTCCGCGACGGTGGCGCGATCTTTGCCAACGGCCAGCAGATCCAATGATCCGCATTCCTTGACAGCGGGCCGGGGCATCCGTCCCGGCCTGATCCTTTCGCCTGTGAGGCCCGTATGACCGACGCCGCCGACCCCCTTCGCCTTCAGCGCCTGTCCGAGGCGCTGATCGATGCCGCGCGCCGTGCCGGGGCCGACCAGGCCGACGCGCTGGCCGTCGACGGGCGGTCCGTCAGCATCGACATGCGGGCCCGCGCGCTGGAACAGGCCGAACGCGCCGAAGGGCTGGAGATCGGGCTGCGCGTGCTGGTGGGCGGGCGCCAGGCGGCGGTGTCGTCGTCCGACCACCGCGACGCCGCCATCGTCGAGATGGCCGCCCGCGCCGTCGCCATGGCGCGCGAGGCGCCGGTGGACGATCATCTGGGCCTGGCCGATCCAGGCCAGCTGGCGCGCCATCGCGACGCCGCCGGCCTGGAACTGGCCGAGGACGCGCCCGAACCCGAACCCCAGCACCTGCAGGACCTGGCGCAGCGCGCCGAGGCCGCGGCGCTGGACGTGGCGGGGATCTCTCAGGTCGAGGCGGCCAATGCGAGCTACAGCCAGCGGCGCATGTGGCTGGCCGCGTCGAACGGGTTTTCGGGCGGCTATGCCCGGACCGGGCATTCGCTGTCGGTCGTGGCGATCACCGGCGAGGGGCTGCGGATGGAGCGCGATTATGCGGGCGAATCCCGCACCTTCGCCGCCGACCTGCCCACCCCCGAGGAGATCGGCGCCCTGGCCGCGGAACGCACGCTGGCCCGCGCAGGCGGGCGCAAGCCGCCGACGGGCGCCTATCCCATCCTTTATGACCGCCGCGTGTCGGCCTCGCTGATCGGCCATCTGCTGTCGGCGGTGAATGGGTCGTCCATCGCGCGCGGGGCCAGCTGGCTGCGGCGCGACCTGGGCCAACCCGTCCTGCCCGCCGGCATGGACCTGGCCGAGGATCCGCTGCGCCCGCGCTATCCCTCGTCGCGCCCCTTCGATGCCGAGGGACTGCCCACGCGGGCGCGGATGATCGTGGCCGACGGCGTGCTGCAGGGCTGGACGCTGGACCTGGCCACGGCGCGCAAGCTGGGGATGGACAGCACCGCATCGGCGGCGCGGGGGCTGGCCTCAAGCCCGTCCCCCAGCCACAGCAACGTCATCCTGACGCCGGGGCGCGTCAGCCGCCAGGACCTGATCGAACGGATGGGCACCGGCCTGATCGTGACGTCGATGCTGGGGGCGTCGGTGAATGGCACCACGGGCGATTATTCCCGCGGCGCGGCCGGGTTCTGGGTTCAGGACGGCCGCATCGCCTGGCCGGTGAACGAATGCACCATCGCGGGCAACCTGCGCGACATGCTGATGACGCTGGAGGCCGCCGACGACGCCCTGCCGTGGCGCGGAACCGAGGTGCCCAGCCTGCTGGTCCAGGGCATGACCGTTGCCGGGGGCTGAGGCCGACCTGGACCTGCTGACCGCCGCCGCGCGGGACGCGGGGCGGATCGCCCTGCGGTTCTGGCGGCGCGATCCGCAGGCCTGGGACAAGGGCGGCGGCGCCGGCCCGGTGACCGAGGCCGACCTGGCGGTCAACGACGCCCTGCACGCGACCCTGACCGCCGCGCGCCCCGATTACGGCTGGCTGTCCGAGGAATCCGAGGCCGACCCCGCCCGCCTTGACGCCGAACATTGCTTCATCATCGACCCGATCGACGGCACCCGCGCCTTCATCGACGGGCAGGACGGGTTTTCCCATTCGCTGGCCGTGGCACGGGGCGACCGGATCGTGGCCGCGGTCGTCCACCTGCCGGTGCTGGACCTGACCTATGCCGCCCATGTCGACGGCCCCGCCACGCTGAACGGCGCCCCCATCGCCCCGACCAATGCATCGATCGAGGGCGCACGGGTGCTGACCTATCGCGCGGTGGCCGATGCGCCGAACTGGCACAGCGGCATGCCCGGATTCCGGCGCGAGTTCCGGTCTTCGCTGGCGTGGCGGCTGTGCCTTGCGGCCGAGGGACGGTTCGACGCGGCGCTGTCGCTGCGCGCGGCGTGGGAATGGGACATCGCCGCCGGGGCGCTGATCGCGGAACGCGCGGGCGCGCGCGTGACCGACCGGCGGGGCCAGCCGATGCGGTTCAACAGCGAGGCCGCGCAGGTGGACGGGCTGATCGTGGCAGGCTCGCGCCTGCACGGCGCGCTGCTGGCCGCGCTGCGCTAGATCAGCCGTGATCCCGCGACCTGCAGCAGGCCCAGCCTGCGCAGGCTGTCCACCGGGTATCCGTCGCTGCCCATCAGGTCCAGGCTGAAATCCGGCTCCAGCCTGCGCAGGGCCAGGAGGGCGCGGACGGTGCCCTCCTCGTCGCGCTGCGCGTATCGCAGGGCGGCCAGAAAGCGCAGGGCAGGGCGGTTGTCGGGGGCAAAGCGGTGCACGGCCTCCAGGTGGCGGGTGGCGGCGGACAGATCGCCCGCGCGCATCATCGCCACCCCGATTCCCAAGTGCCAATTGGCGGGGTTCAGACTGGACAGCGCCTGGTCCAGCCCGGCCCGCGCCTGCGCCGCGGAATCGGCAAAGCGGTCGACACCTGCCAGCGCGCGGGAATGGGCCAGCCGCGCCAGGGGGTTGCCCGGATCGGCCAGCACGGCCTGGCGCGACAGGTCGAAGGCGATCTGGTCGCGGTCCAGATAGGCCTCGACCACCGATTGCACGGCCAGGGCGGTGGCGTGGAAGGGCGCGGCCCGACGGGCGCGGGCGGCAAGCTCTGCCGCCTCGGCGATGGCCTGGCGGGGATCGGGGGTCAGGCGTTCAAAGGCGTGGGTCGTGCGGATCCAGGCGCGCAGCGACAAGGTCACCGCCGGGGTGATGCTGTCGCCCAGCTGCGCCAGGACCTGATCGGCGCGCGCCAGACGGGACGCGGAAAAGCTGAACACGTCCGCGAACGAGATTCCCATCGCCGCCCCAAGCGCCCGCCCCTGGTCCAGCACCTGCAGCATCCCCAGGCAACAGCGCGCGGCCAGGTCGTCCAACCGTCCGTCCAGGCCGGCCAGCGGCGCCGTCAGCCGCTGTGACCACATCACCCGGCCCGACGGCTGGTGGATCAGCCGCACCAGCAGGCTGAAGACGCCGCCCTGCACGTTCGCCATCGACGATACCCGCACATAGGCCCCCCGCGGCGCAGCCCCCGGCGAAAGGACCGCGATGGGCAGAAGGTCTGCGGCCCTGCCCGCGGCCTCGGACAGGATCATCGTGGCAAGCACCATCGCATCCTGCCCGATGGACACCGGGTCGGACAGCAGCAGGTCGGGCATCGCATCCGCCGTGGCGACCTGGGGCGTACGGGCGGCCGCGGTCTGGCGCGCATCGCGCAGCCAGTCCTCGAACTCCGGGTCGGGAATATCCAGGTCGGCCGCGAATTCGGGCACCTGGCCGTCGGGACCGGGGCGGGCGGCCAGATCCACCTGCACCCGGTCGGGGTCCAGCCCGACCCAGCCCGGCCCCGTGACCAGCGCGTCGCGGGCGGGGCCAAGGCCCTGGCGGATCTCTCTCAGCAGTTGGCGCAGGCTGGCATTGCCGTGATCGGGGTCGCGGTCGCTGAACAGCAGGTCCTGCAGCCGCGCCCGCGTGACGCGCAGGCCCCGGGCCGTGCCCAGTACCGCCAGCGCCCCCCGGGCCCGCATGCCCCGCGGCGTCAGACGGCGGTCGCCTGGGCCGGTCATCTCGACCGGACCGATCAGGTGCAGGGTCAGACGGTCCATGGCGTTGTCCCAAAGGGCGATTTGCAAAAGGTTATCCAATCACGGCTTCGTGTGATAGATTAATCGGGTCACCCGTTCCTGTTTTCCCTGGTGCATCATGTCCCTGTTCCACGCCAAACATGCCAAGCATGCCAAGTCCGACGACATGCCGGACGGCCAGGTGGCGCTTTTGTCCCTTGCCCTGATGCGCACGCGCGATGCGATCGCGGGGACCGAGGATCCGCAGGGCCGGGACGGTTCCCCCGCCATGCTGGCACCGGGTGCGCGGCTGGCGCGGCTGGACCCGGACCACCGCGCCGCAATCCTGTTGGCGGAACTGTCCGAGGACCTGCCCCTGTCGGCCGATGACGGGGTCGCCGGTGCATCATCCGCCAGCCTGCTGTGCCGCCAGGCGGACGGAACCTGCGCCTCGCTGGTGCGGATCGACCGGCCCGATCTGGTGCAGTTCCGCGAGGCTGCGGCGATGGTCGGGCATTACGCCGAACTGCGCCCCGACCGCGCCCCCGAGATCGAGGTCCAGACCCACGGCCTGATGCCGTTCTTTGCCGCGATCCGCCCCCTGGAGGCGTCGCGAAACCCCGCCACGCTGGAGATGCTGGCCCGTGCGATGGACCTGACCACCGCCGCGGTCATGCGTCTCAAGCTTGCGCTGGCATGCCCGCGCCCCACGCAATTCAGCGACCTGATCCAGCCGATGATCGCCTGTCCCAGCCATCCCACCCTGCCCAGCGGCCATGCGACCCAGGCCTTTTGCCTGGCCACGCTGCTGACGCGGCTGGACGACCCACAGGCGCCGCCGCGGGCCGACGACCCGCTGTTCCGACTGGCCTGTCGCATCGCGGTGAACCGGACGGTGGCCGGCGTGCATTTCCCCGCCGACAGCGCCGCGGGGGCGGTGCTGGGGATGCAGCTGGCGCATTACATGCTGGCCCGCGCCGATCCGGCCGCGACCGCCCACGGGGCGCAGTTCGACGGGCGGCTTTATCACGACGGCGGGGCCGTGCGCGATTTCCACTATGGCATCCTGGCCGAAATTCTGAACGACGCCGATCCCGCCACAAGGCTCAGGGGACCTGCACTGACCCCGCGCCCCGCACCGTTATGGGCCACGCTGGTCGCGCGCGCCCGGGACGAACGGGCGGACCAGTGGAGCTGACAGCCATATGGACCACCCCGGGTGCCGCCCCGGCGGGGCTGTCGCCCGCGCTGGTGGAGTGGTGCCGGCGACACCGAGTCCCCCCGCCCACATCCGCGCCCGACCTTCCCGCGCTGATGGCGCAGGCGTTCGGGCGGATGGATCGGTCCTGGTTCCTGCCATCCGCGGTCCTGCCCCCGGACGCGGTGAACCGTGACCCGGCCCCTGCGGGCGCCGGTCCGCTGATGGCTGCGGGCGCGCTGCCGGACCCGGACCGGGGCTGCATCATCGCCGTCATCGACGATGCCATTCCGTTCGCACATCAGCACCTGCGCCTGCCGGGGGCGCTGTCGCGGGTGGCGTCGCTGTGGGTCCAGGATGCCCGCGTCGATCCCAACGGTCCGGGCCGCGACCTGCCATGGGGAATCGAGCTGCGGGGCGCCAGGATCGGCGGCTGGCTGGCGGGACTGGAATCGGGCGCGATCGCGGCCGAGGATGCGGTCTATCGCAGGGCCGGGGTCGTGGCCATGGACCGCCGCACGACGCACAGCGCGGCCTTTGCCGCGGGTCACGGCGCGGCGGTGGCGCTGTTGGCCGCGGGCTTTGCACCGGACGATCCGCGTGCCCGCGATCATCCGGTGATCGGGGTGACGCTGGCCCCCGGGGTGATCGCGGACACCTCGGCCACGCTGGCCCAGGACCCGCTGCTGGCCGCCATCGTCTTCGTCATCACCCGCGCCCGGATGCTGTGCCGCCAGGTCGAGGCCGCGCATGGCCTGCCTGTGGACAGCGTGCGCCTGCCCGTGGTGCTGAACCTCAGCCTGGGGCTGACGGCGGGGCCGCGCGACGGCACGGGCCTTCCGGAACGCTTTCTGGATGCGCTGGCGACCCATGCGTCCACCGGACTGGGGCCGGTGCATGCGGTGCTGCCCACCGGCAATCATCGCATGGCGCGCTTGCGCGCGACCCTGCGTGCCCAAGGCAGGATCGGATGGCAACTGCCGCCCGACGACGCGACCCAGACCCCGCTGGAGATCTGGGGGCCGGTCCGTCCCACGCGACCGGACTGGCCCATGCGGATCGGGCTGACGCCGCCCGGCGGGACCGAGGCCCGGACCCGCTTTTGCGCCCCCGACCAGTCCAGCACGCTGCGCGACGGGCGGGGGCGCGACCTGGGGCGGGCGTTCTATCGGGTGATGCCGCATCCCGACGGCTGGCGCGAATGCATGACGCTGATCATGGCGCCGACCTGCCCCGCGGCCGCGGACGACAGCTGGGCGCCGCCCGGCCGGTGGGGGCTGGCGCTGGTGCGGGGGGACGGCGATCACGCGGTGTCGGTCCAGCGTGACGACGTCCTGCGTGGCTTCCCGCGAGAGGCGCGGCAAAGCTGGCTGTCCCAGCCAGCCTATGCCGACATGGACGCCCGGGGGTTTCCCGTCCTGCTGGACCCGCGGGCCACTGGCCCCGCGCGGGTACAGCGGGCGAACACGGTGAACGCCTATGCGACGGGGCGGCACAGCCTGCGGGTGGGCGCGGTGGACCGGAGCGGGCGGGGGCTGGCCTATGCGTCGTTGATCGGGGTGGCGCAGGGCGGTGATCTCTTGGCCTGCGTGGACCGGTCGCAGGCCCGGCCCGGCATGATCGTGCGCGGCCGCACCAGCGGCAGCTTTGCCGTCATGAGCGGCAGCTCGATGGCGGCCCCTCAGGCGACACGCTGGCTGGCCGGACACCTCGCCGACGGGGCGCGGCCCGACAGCCGCGTGGCGATCATCCGGCTGGCGCAGGGGGCGACAGACGTTCCCGTGCCGGTCCTGCCGACCGAATTGCGACGGGACTGATCCTTTCACGCCGGTTTCACGGCGGCATGCGAATCACGATGCACAGGACGAACGGATCGTCCGCACGGGGGACAGGCGATGAAGGACAAGGACACCGCGGAATTCCAGGACATGCTGGCCGCCCTGCGGATGCTGGGCGCGGACCCGGCGCCCGGCGCGTCGGTCGGGCGGGCGATGGCGCGGATGCAGACCACCGGCACCGCCGACCGGCCCAGCTGGGCCGCGCTGCAGCGGCTGGAGCGCGAGAACGAGCTGTTGATCGATCACGCGGAGATGCTGGCCTGCGCGCTTGGCGCCTGTCCAAACTGTTGGGGCACGCTTGAGGATTGCGAGGAATGCGGCGGCGTCGGGCGGCCCGGCGCCTTCAACCCGGACCGCACCTGCTTTGACCATTTCGTGCTGCCGGTCATCATCCGGGTGCTGGGCCACGGGCCCACCGAGACATCCGGCGCCTGATCCGCGCCGGAAGGGATACCTGCAGGGCCGTCTGTCGTGAGCGGTGTGGTGGTATTGGTGCCCGTCCTGCGGGTGGATCGGCGGAAGGCCGTCTGGGGCGGCCTTCCGCCGATCTTTTTCAGAACAGCGGCGGCAGGTCGAACGGATCGGACGCGGCCGGACGCGTGGTGGCGATGGTCGCCCCCGGCCCCGACAGCGTCGCGATCTGCTGTGCCAGGATCGAGATCGCCTGGCTGGCCGCGGCCGCCGTCGCGGCCGGCCCCTGCGCGGTCATCGGAACGCGGATGTCAAAGCTGCGCGCGTGGTTCGTGCCGCCCCCCGAAAGGCCGTCGTCGGACACGAAATACCGCCCCGACAGGCGATAGGTGGTGTCAGCCTGCGCCAGGGCGCGTTCGACGCGCACCTCCAGGATGCGGGCGGGGGGCTGGGCCAAGGGCCAGGGCTCGCTGATGACGGTGGCGCCGGACACGTCGCTGATCGCGCGGGCCAGCGTCGTGGTAAAGGACCGGGCCGGGTCGTCCGCCCACAGGTTGTCCGAATTGGACCGCACCGCACCGTCGCCGGTCTGGAACGCGACCTCTTGGTCGGCGGCGTATTCGGGCAGGGACACGTCCTTGAGTTCCGCGGTGCCAAGGCGGTTGGGCACCTGGACCCCGGCCACCGGGGGGTCGATCAGGAAACGCCCGGTCTTTTCCGGATTGGAACAGGCGCCCAGCAGGGACGCCCCGATCAGGGCGGCGATGGGCAGGGCGGGCAGGCGCAGGGCGCGGTGGGGCAGCATCATGTCTATCGTCCCAGAATGAAGGCGCGGGGGTTGCGTTCGATCAGCCGGGCGACCGAGCCGATGGAGGAGGTGGCACGCCGCAGCTCGCGCAGCGCCCCGATCAGTTCGTTGTTGAAGGCCGACCGGTCGCCATAGCTGGCAAACAGCGTGTCGGCCCGCGCCGCGGTGACCTGCAGGCGCTGTAGCAGGTCGGGCAGCTGCTGGACCGAGGCCGCGATCTGGTCGGCGGCCTGGCTGGCGCTGTCCAGCGCGTTGTTCAGGCTGCCCACGGCGTTGCCGTCGCGCAGGTCGTCCAGCAGGCCCGTGGCCGATTCCAGCACGTTGGACAGGTTGCGCGGCAGCTGTTCGGCATCCTCGCTGCCCAGCATGGCGCGCAGGTCGGCCAGGATTCCCTCGGCCTGCAGGCTGATCTCGGCAAAGCCGAACTCCTCGACCGAGGCTGCGGCGCTGTCGATCTGTTCGACCATCTCGGGGACGCCCACGGCGGCCTCGGACACGGCGGTGAAGGCGGCGGAGGCCTCGTCCAGCATCCGGGCCAGGGTCTGGCCGCTTTCGGCCTGCCGCAGGTCGCCCGTGATGGCGCTGATGTCGGCCAAGGCAACGCTGCCCCCCTCGATCGCCTCGCGCAGCGCACCGGGGATCGCGCGGGTATCCTGCGAGGTCGCCAGCGCGGTGATCCCGTCCAGCGTGTCGCGGGCCGAGGTCAGCAGCTCCTCGATGGGCAGGTTGCCGATGCGGTTGACCAGTCCCTGGGCGCTGGCGGTGAAATCGTCCAGATCGCCGGGCACCGAAGGGATCAGCGGGTTCGGACCCGTTTCCAGGTCGATCGTCGCCGGGGCCGCATCGGGCATGTCGACCAGCTCGACCATCAGGGTGGTGCCCAGGAATCCGGCGCTGGCCACGCGCGCGCGCAGGCCGTCGCCGACCTCCTCGGTCAGCAGGGCCAGCGCGTCATCGGCGGTCGATCCGTCCGGCAGGCCCATCCGCCGCGGAGAGATCACCATGCTGACCAGCTGGCGCGGCACAGTGTTGCCCTGCTCATCCTCGGTCAGGCTGACGGCCAGGTCGGTCACGCGACCGACGCGCAGGCCCTGGAACTGGACATCGGCGCCGGTGGACAGGCCCTCGACGCTGTCGTCGATCAGGATCCCCACGCGCAGCAGGCGGGTATCGTCATCCTCGAACCGGGCGGTGCGGGCCGTGCCCTCGTCCACCTGAACGGCGAATTCCTGTCCGGGTTCGATGGGCGCGCCGCCGCTGACGAAGGTCTCGAAGGCCACGCCGCCCTGCAGGAGCGACGACAGCGAATTGACGTTCAGCGCCACCCCCTGCGTCCCAAGCGAGACCGAGAAGCCGGACGTGTCCCAGAAGACGGTCGCGCTGGTCAGCCGCGCGTCATGGGGCGCCTCGACAAAGGCGTCCACGATGACGCGGTCGGTGCCGGAATCCACGCGGATGTTCTCCAGCCGACCAACTTGAACGCCACGGAACAGGACCGGGGCCCCTTCGGACAGGCCGTCGGCGGTCTCCATCGACAGGGTGACCCAGGTGCCGGGCTGATCGTTGCGGATCAGCGGCGGGCGGTCCAGTCCGGTGAAGCGTGCGGCCGGCTCGGACACCTCGGCGTCCCAGTAACCCTCGATGAAGGCGCCGCTGAGGACCGTGTCCAGACGGGTGACCCCCTGGGCGCTGACCTGCGGGCGGACGATCCAGAAGGACGCGTCGGCATCGATGAACTGCGCCACGTCGGTGTCCACGCGGACCGACACCACGACCCGCGACAGATCGTCGGTGAACTTGACCCCCTCGACCCCGCCCACGGTGATCTCGCGAAAGCGCAGGGTGGTCTCTCCGGGCGTGATGCCGGTGGCGTCCGCGAATTCGATCTCGATCACGCTGCCCCGGTCGCGGAACGCGTTCCAGGCGATGCCAAGCGTCACGATCAGCGCCACGATGGGCACGATCCAGATGACGTTGATACCGGCCTGGGCCGCGCGGGCGGCCGTCTTGCGCACCGGGCTGGCCGGCGTCAGGGGCGGGGGTGTGTCCGTCATGAGGTCGTGATCCTTGGGCGTTCGTACTGGAAATGCAGGTGGTCAGGGTTCGCGGCGGGTGCGCAAGGGCAGGCCGCGCCAGATCAATCGTGCGTCAAAGCTTTGCGCAGAAAGCATCGTGAAAGCAACCGACAGGGCAAAGGACACCGCGGCCGGTCCCGGCCGGATCGAGGCGACGAAGCCCAGCTGCACCAACGCCGACAGGATGGCCACGACAAAGACGTCGATCATCGACCAGCGACCGATAAATTCGACGACCTCATAGACCTTCAGCCGCGAATGGGCCTGGTCCACGCTGGCCGGGCGGCCCGCGACGACGGCCAGCCAGGCGATGGCCAGGAACTTGCCCACCGGCACGATGACCGAGGCCACGAAGACGATCAGCGCGATGTCGTAATTGCCGTAATGCATCAGCTCGACCACGCCGCCCAGGATCGTCGCCTCGGAGTTGCCGGCAAGGCCCGCGAAGGTCTGGGTGCTCATCATCGGGAAGACGTTGGCGGGGATATAGGCGATCAGCCCGGCCAGCCACCACGCCCAGACCTTCTGCAGGCCGCGCCGGTCGGGCGCGACCAGATGCGCGCCGCAGCGGTGACAGCGGGCCTGATCCTGGGGCCAGACCCGGCCGCAACGGTGGCACCCCGACAGACCGGCGCGATGCGCGGTCAGGACGGGGGCATCGGACTGTCCGGCAGGCGCGCTCATGCGTCGCCGGGGGCGGTCAGGGGGGCGGGGGTCTTGGCCTGATACTCGGTCTTCATACCGGTATCCTCGATCGCGTCCCAGATCGAGGTCTGGCACATGAAGGCGCGGCTGGCGAGGTTCACGAAGATCAGCGCGCAGAATGCCCAGAAGGCCGGGCCCAGATGGACGGTGGCAAGACCTGCGACCTTGATCAGCGCGACCGCGGTGCCGATGACAAAGATCTCGGCCATGGACCAGGGGCGCAGCAGCTCGGACCAGCGGAAGGCGATGGCCGCGTGGCGATGCGGAGGACGCCCCTGCGCCAGCGGGACCAGCGTATAGAGCAGCAGGAACGCCCGCAGGATCGGCAGGCCGATGATCATCGCCAGCACCGCCAAGACCAGCGGCAGCAGAACCCCGTCGGCAAAGGCCAAAGCCACGTCGAACAGCGAGCTGGCATTGCCGAAGCCCATCGCCGACACCTCGAGGAAGGGAAAGAACACCGCCCCCACCAGCAGCACCATCGAGGTGAAGGCCAGCGCGATCAGCTGCGCGAACGCGCCGTCGCGCGGCTTGGCCAGGACCGTGCCGCAACGGATGCAGCGCGCGGTCTCTCCGACGTCCAGATCCTCCTGGACATGCAGGGCGTCGCAGAGCGGGCAGGCGATCAGCCCTTCGCCGGTCGACAGATCATATGTTTGTTCCCGTTCCATGCGCCGAAGATAAGCCTGACGGCCTGCGGTGCAAGCATGGCGCGAGCGGGCCACGCAGAATTGCACGCAGGCGCGGCGCTAATGCCGCGATCCGGCCCGCGCCGCCGATGTCAGGACGACCTGTCGCGGGCTGTTACCGCCCGCGGAACCGGCCTGGCCAAGCCGGAAGGTCAGCGCCAGGCGATAGGCGCCGGGCTGGGAATCGGTGGTGACATCGCCTTCCAGCTGCATCGAGAACGCCTCGATCAGCTGGCTGCCCAAGCCGGTGCCGCCCGCGGCCTCGTCCGGGCCGGTGGAGTTCACCACCTCCAGAAGGCCCTGCCCCGGCGTGGGAGAGGTCAACGACACGCGCACCCACGGATCGCCGCCATCCGCCGGATTGCCCGCGTATTTTATGGCGTTGGTGAAGGCTTCGGTCGTCAGCAGGGTCAGCGGCACCGCCTGGTCGGGCAGCATCGTCAGCGGCTGGATGTCGGTCTGCACCTGCAGGTGACGGCCTGCGCTGGCCGATGCGGTGGTCAGCTGGGCGATGATGTCGGTGATCAACCGGTCGGCATAGACCTGATCCAGCTGTTCGGCTTGATACAGGTTTCGGTAGATCGTGGCCAACGCCGCCACCCGGTCCTGGACCGAGCGTAGCACGCGCTTGGCGTCCCGGTCGTCGATCAAGCGGCTTTGCATATTGATGATCGAGGCGATCAACTGAAGGTTGTTCTTGACCCGGTGATGGACCTCCTTGAGGAGGACGGTCTTTTCGGCGACGGCCTGCTCCATCGCCTCTTCGTCGCGGATCAGGATGCGGGCCATGTTGTGAAAGGTCTGGCTGACATCTGCGATCTCGGTCGGCGCATCGGCCAGGACCGGGGGCGGGCTGTCACGATTGCCGATGGCGAAACGACGCATCTGTCCGCGCAGGACGGTGATGTGGCGCAGGACCAGCCGGAACACCGCGAAATAGGCGACCGCCAGCGACACGACCCACAGCGCCACCGGCAGCATGACCGCGCCAAAGCGCGACAGCTGGAACAGCCCGACGCCGGCGATGCTGGGGCTCCAGCTGCCAAGGGCATAGACCAGGCCGGGGACCACCGGCACGACGGTGAAGACGCGCATCTCTCCGCTATTGGCGCGGGTGCGGAAGGTCGCCTCGCCTTGTCCGGGCAGGCTGACCAGGGGCACGTCGCGGGGCAGCAGCTGGGCCGGGTCGTCGCCTTGGCTGGTATCCGCGATCAGCACGCGGCCGGAATTGTTGAAGGTCAGGATACGCGCGCCTTCGGTCCCGAAATCCATCGCGTGGGTCGAACGCAGCAGCTCCTGCGTCAGGGACAGGGCGGTCAGGCCCAGGAATTCGCGGTCGCGATACAGGGGCTGCAGCACGACCACGACGGGTTCCCGGCTGACCGGCCCCTGGGCCATGGCGGTCACGGCGGTCATCGGGTTCTGCATGAACTCGCGGACCATGTCGCTGTTCGACAGGTCCAGCTGCGGGTCGTCCGGCCCGGCGGAACTGCATTCGACGCGCCCGTCCACCGGCACGAAGGCCGCATGGCGATAGGTGCCGCTGCGCTGCACGAAATTGCGCAGCAGATCCGAACACATGCCGGGCTGGCCCGCGCTTTCCAGGATCGCGGGGCCCAGGGCGTCGGCGGCCCCCAATGCGCTTTGCAGCAGAGCCCGCTCTCCGGCGGCGGCCGATGCGGTCCGGCCCAGCAACGCGATTTCGGCGCTGCGTTCCGCCTCGCGCGACAGGTGCAGGTTCTGGACAAGGGAGATCAGGCCGATCGGAAGGATCGCGATGGACAACAGCGCCCCGAGCCGAAACCCGAGACGCCGCGTGAATTCCATCCGTTGGGTGATCCGCCTCAGCACACCGCCCGCCTCAGCGAGAACTGTAGTTGTTCTGCGCCATGACGGCCAGGGTCGCCTGGTCGGTCATGCTCAACTCCTCACCCTGTTCCAGGTGCAGCAGTTCAGCCAGCTTCCGGCGCCCGCGATTGGCGCGCGACTTGACCGTGCCGACGGCGACCTTGGTCATCTCGGCCGCTTCCTCGTAGGAAAAGCCCGATGCGCCGACCAGGATCAGTGCCTCGCGCTGTTCGTCGGGCAGCTTGTCGAAGGCCGCGCGGAAGTCGCGAAGGGCAAGGCGCCCGTCATGGTCGGGCCGCGTCGCCTGGCGGGCGGCATGGATGCCGTCGCTGTCGCTGACCTCACGCTTGGTCTTGCGGCGCGACGAATAGAACGTGTTGCGCAGGATGGTGAACAGCCAGGCGCGCAGGTTCGTTCCGGCCTGGAACTTGTCCATGTTCGTCCACGCCTTGACGATGGTGTCCTGCACCAGATCATCGGCCGACGCCCCCTCGCGGGTCAGCGACAGCGCAAAGGCCCGCAATGCGGGCAGGTGATCGACCAGCTGGTCGCGCGGATGAACCGAAGGGGAATTGGTCATGGAAATGAAACACCGGAAAGCTTGGGGATCGAGGAACGCCGGGCCGGGAAACGGATCATTCCTGTTCCTTCAACTTCTTCAGCAGTTCCAGAAACCGATCGGGGATCTGGTCAGTTGCATCCTGCTCATAGACGCGTTTCAGGTTCTCATCGATCTGTTTTTCCACAGCCGCTCTCCTGCGGTCGTCTCGCTTTGGTGTCATATTCGTGTCAGTCCCGACAAACTTGTGCGCACAGCATGCAACCGATAGGGGGTTCAGTTGGTTCCCTGCAATACGCGATTTAAGAGGACTGTGTAATGACTGTTGCCGATCTGGCCCAATCCATCGGGCGCGAGCTTCCGTTTCTGCGTCGCTACGCGCGCGCCCTGACCGGCAGCCAGCGCGCCGGCGACAATTATGCAGCCGCCACGCTGGAGGCGATCCTGACCGATCGCAGCGTTCTGGACGGCGAAGACGACCTGCGCATCGCGCTGTTCAAGACGTTCCACGTGATCTGGCAAAGCTCGGGCCAGCCGGTGGACGATGCCGAGATGTCCGAACGTGAACGCCGGGCCCAGGGCCATCTGCGCGGCCTGACGCCAAACTCGCGCGAGGCATTGCTGTTGCGCACGATCGAGGAGCTGCGCGCCGACCAAATCGCCCGCGTGATGCAGATCGAGGCCGCCGAGGCGGAGGAACTGGTTCAGATCGCCCTGAACGAGATGGGCCAGGCGCTGCGCGGCAAGGTCATGGTCATCGAGGATGAGATGATCATCGCGATGGACCTGAAGGGCATCGTTCAGGCAATGGGCCATGACGTCACCGGCGTCGCCCGCACCCACACCGCCGCGATCGAGCTGGCGGGCAAGCACCGTCCCGACCTGATCCTGGCCGACATCCAGCTGGCCGACGGATCGTCGGGCGTCGACGCCGTCAACGAGCTGTTGGGCAGCATGGGCGACATCCCGGTGATCTTCATCACCGCATTCCCGGAACGCCTGTTGACGGGCGACCGCCCGGAGCCGGCCTTCCTGATCTCCAAGCCCTACAGCGAGGAGCAGGTGCGTTCGGCGGTCAGCCAGGCGATGTTCTTTGCCTCGACCGAGGGCCTGAACGCCTGAGGACAAGGACAGGGGCGCCCCGACCGGGCGCCCTTTTCACTTTGCCTTCTCGGCCAGCAGTTCGTCAAAGCCGCGCCGTGCCTCGCGTGCCGCACGCATCCGACGACGCCGCGCCAGTTCGACATTGATCAGCGCACCCAGCAGCACCGAGAACCCCGCCAGATAGAACCACATCAACAGCGCCACCACGGTCCCGATCGAGCCGTAGATGCGGTTATAGCTGTTGAAGCTGCCCAGATAGGCGGAAAACGCGATCGACCCTGCCGACCATAGCACGGCCGCGAACAGCGCCCCCCAGGTGAAGATCGGGGTGCGCGGCGTCTTGACGTTGGGACCGTAGCGATACAGCACCCCGATGGTCACGATCACCAGCAGGAACATCCCCGCCCAAGGCAGCACCGTCAGCAGCGATGCCCGCACGGGCGCAAAGACCAGGAAGTTCAGCAGCACCGGCACCACGACGATCGTCGCCAGCCCTGCAAGGGAGATCCCGACAATCACTAACGTCAGCGCATAGGCCAGCACGAAGCCGAAGATCGTCGAATGCGCCCGCACCCCATAGGCGGCGTTCAAGCCGCGGATCAGGGCGTCCACCCCCGCCCGCGCCGCGACGGTGGCGATCATGAACGATACGAACGACGTCCACCCGACCGATGTCTGGCCATTTTGCGTCAGCGTGGTCACCTGGTCGTCGACGATGTCGGACGCGCCGTCCGGCAGGAATTCATGCGCGACGTCCAGATAGGTCAGGACGACCATCGGGTCGAACCACAGGCTCCACAGCGCGATGATCGCGGCCAGTCCGGGAAACACCGCGAACATCGCATAGAACGCGACGCCCGCCGCGATCAGCGTCATGTGGGTCTTGTCCATCCGTTCGAAGATGGCGCCCCAGAATGATCCCAGATCCCGCAGCCAGTCCAGCATCCCGCCCCGCATCCCTTTTCGTCAGCATGGTCCGCGAAACCGGCCCGCGCAAGACCGCCGTCAGGTCATGGCGAAGCGCGCCCAGACCGAATCCTCGCCCAGCTTGGCCACGAATTGGGCATGGGCCTGCGCCTCGTCCGGGGTCAGGCGGGGCGGCAGGGGGCGGGGACGCGCGGCGCGCGGGCGCATCTGGCCATCGGGGCTGCGGGCAGCGTCGTCCTGTGCACCGGGCTTGTCCAGGACCAGGTCAGGCTGGCGGCCACCGATCAGTTCCAGATAGACCTCGGCCAGCAGTTCGCTGTCCAGCAAGGCACCGTGCAGCTCGCGACCCGAATTGTCCACGCCGAAGCGGCGGCACAGCGCATCCAGCGTCGCGGGCGATCCCGGAAACTTCTCGCGGGCCAGCATCAGCGTGTCCAGCGCCCGCGACCATGGCAGCGGCTTGTGCCCCGCGCGTTTCAGTTCAGCGTTCAGGAATTTCATGTCGAAGCTGGCATTGTGGATCACCAGCTTGGCGTCGTCGGCGATGAAGTCCATGAAATCACTGACGATCGCCGCGAATTTCGGCTTGTCGCGCAGAAAGTCGTCGCCCAGGCCGTGGACGTCGAACGCCTCCTTGGGCATCGACCGTTCAGGGTTGATGTAGACGTGGAAGGTGCGCCCGGTGGGCAGGTGGTTCATCAGCTCCAGCGCGCCGATCTCGACGATGCGGTCGGCACCCTCGGCATCGAAGCCGGTGGTTTCGGTGTCCAGGACAATTTCACGCATGGGGGGCAACCTCGTTCACGATGCGGGCGACGGCGGCACGGGCGCCATCCAGGCTGTCGGTCGGAATGATCCAGTCGGCGCGCGCACGTTTGTCCGCGTCGGGCATCTGGCGTGCCAGGATCATGGCCAGCGTATCGCGCGTCATGCCCGGACGCGCAAGCACGCGGGCCGCCTGAGTGGCAGGATCGGTGGACACCACCGCGACCCCGTCCAGATCGGGGGGATGCGCGCTTTCGAACAGCAGGGGGATGTCCAGGACGACCAGGGGTGCGCCCACATGTCGCGCCAGGAAATCCTGCCTGTCCCGTGCGACCAGGGGGTGGACGATCCCCTCCAGCCGCGCCAGTGCGGCAGGGTCGGCGGCAAGCGCGGTCCTCAGCGCGCCCCGGTCGATTCCGCCCTGAGCCAAGGCCGCGGGAAAGGCGGCGGCGACCGGCGCCACGGCCAATCCGCCCGGGGCATACAGACGATGGACGGCCTGATCCGCGTCCCAGACCAGGTGACCAAGATCGCGGAACATCTGTGCCGTGGTGGATTTGCCCATGCCGATGCTGCCGGTCAGGCCAAGACGAAAGGTCATTCCAGCGCGACCCGCCGCGCTTCGTCATCGACATCGGGGCGCTGGCCGAACCAGCGTTCAAAGCCTGGGGCCGCCTGGTGCAGCAGCATTCCCAGACCATCGACCACGCGGCATCCGCGGGCCTGCGCCTCGGTCAGGAAGGGGGTCATCAGCGGGGTATAGACCAAGTCTGTGACCAAGGCACCGGGCGACAGCGCGTCCAGCGGCACCCGCAGCGGCTGTTTTCCATCCATCCCAAGCGAGGTGGCGTTGACGACGGTGGATGCGCCTTCCAGCATGTTGCCGACTTGGGCCCAATCATAGACGACCAGGCGCGCCCCGAACTCTGCCTTGATCTGTTCCGCCCGCAGCCGCGTCCGGTTGGCGATGCGCAACTCCTTGACGCCGCTGTCCAGCAGGGAGGCGACCACCGCCCGTGCCGCACCCCCCGCACCGATCACCGCGGCAGGGCCCAGATCGGGCTGCCAGTCGGGTTCGTTCTGCCGCAGGTTAGCGATGAAGCCATAGCCGTCAGTATTGTCGGCATGGATCTTGCCGTCGGGGCGAAAGATCAGCGTGTTGGCGGCACCGATCAGGGCCGCGCGGTCCGTGACCGTGTCGGCCAGCGTCAGGACCGCCTCCTTGTGGGGAATGGTGACATTGGCGCCGACGAAACCGGCACGCGGCAGGATGCGCAGAACTTCGGCCAGATGTTCGGGCATTACCGGGATCGGCACGTAATGGCCGGGCAGGCCATAGCGGGCCAACCAATGTCCGTGTAGGCGCGGAGAGCGCGAATGCGCGATGGGCATGCCGATCACGCCGGCCAGGGGCGCGTGGGTGATCTGGCTGGCGGGCAGGTCGTCTTGCATCGGCTTGATCATCACATGGCGTCTTTCGGTGCAGACTAGGCACACGGACGGCGTGACGAAAGCCCCTGTCGGCATCTGGCGGCATATCCGTGGCGGATCGGGCAGGCACGCTGTGGACAAATCTTCGGAGGAATCGGCGCCGGGGTTGGTGGCAACCCGCGTCAATCCGCTGCCTGTCCTGATTTGCCCTTGGAACAAAGCAGAAACAGTAAAGCGTTTTCCACAGGGGGACGAATCGGGCGTCCCGATCGGGCGGCCTGTGGAGGAATCAGCGGCCAGATCATTATCCGCAAAGTTATCCACATATGATCGCTTTGTTTACAAAAGGTTTTCAGGTCGGCTTGCCGCTTTCGCACATGCTTGTCCACAACGCCCGATTCTGAGGAAATCCCGGTGAACAGAGTCCAATTCCTGCTATCCACAGGCCCTACTTCAACAACATTCCTTTCTTTATCTTTCTTATTTAAGAGAAGACCGAAGAGAGGTTTCGCGATGATCGACGGACTGGCCGTAATTTATCCCTATGTGAAGGCGTTCCACGTCATGGCCGTCATTTCGTGGATGGCGGGCCTGTTCTACCTGCCCAGGCTGTTCGTCTATCACGCCGAACGCAGTAGGGAATCGGCCGAACCGGTCGCAAGCTTCATGATCATGGAACAGAAGCTGCTGCGGCTGATCATGAACCCGGCAATGATCGCCACGTGGATCAGCGGGTTGGCCCTGGTGATGACGCCGGGCATCGTCAGCTGGGACATGACCTGGCCGTGGGTCAAGGCGGCCTGCGTGATCGCGATGAGCGTGTTTCACATGTGGTGCGCGCGTGAACGACGGCATCTGTCGGCCGGAATGGCCCTTGCCGGGCGGTCCTATCGGATGATGAACGAGGTGCCGACCCTGCTGATGGTGGGGATCGTGACCGCCGTGATCGTCAAGTTCTGATCGAAAAGATTGACTCGTGACCGGCGCGGCCTTATCTGCGCCCCAACCCCCGCCGTCCGGTACGGGATTCCCTTGAACACCTGTCTGCTCCGTCCGATACGTCGCGCGGCCGAAAGTTTGCATCAGAATGACCGAAGAACGCCTGAATCTGTCCGACCTCAAGGCAAAGAGCCCCGCCGACCTGCTGTCGATGGCGGAGGAGTGGGAGATCGAGAACGCCTCGACCATGCGCAAGGGCGAGATGATGTTCTCGATCCTCAAGGAGCATGCCGAGGAGGGCTGGGAGATCGGCGGCGAAGGCGTGCTGGAGGTCGTCCAGGACGGCTTCGGCTTTCTGCGGTCGACCGAGGCGAACTATCTGCCCGGACCGGACGACATCTATGTCAGCCCGGACATGATCCGTCAGCACTCGCTGCGTACGGGCGACACGGTGGACGGCGTCATCCGTGCGCCTGGCGACAACGAACGGTATTTTGCGCTGACGAAGGTCGAGAAGATCAACTTTGAAGAGCCGGAAAAGGCCCGTCACAAGGTCGCATTCGACAACCTGACGCCGCTGTACCCCGACGAACGCCTGAACATGGAGATTGAGGATCCCACGGTGAAGGATCGCAGTGCCAGGATCATCGATCTGGTGGCGCCGATCGGCAAGGGTCAGCGGTCGCTGATCGTGGCACCGCCGCGGACGGGCAAGACGGTTCTGCTGCAGAACATCGCCCATTCGATCGAGAAGAACCATCCGGAATGCTATCTGATCGTCCTGCTGATCGACGAGCGCCCCGAGGAAGTGACGGACATGCAGCGCAGCGTGCGCGGCGAGGTCGTGTCCTCGACCTTCGATGAACCGGCCAGCCGCCACGTTGCGGTGTCCGAGATGGTCATCGAAAAGGCAAAGCGTCTGGTCGAGCATAAACGAGATGTTGTGATTCTTTTGGACTCTATCACAAGACTTGGTAGAGCGTTCAACACCGTTGTCCCAAGCTCGGGCAAGGTGCTGACCGGTGGTGTCGATGCGAATGCATTGCAGCGGCCCAAGCGGTTCTTCGGCGCGGCACGCAATATCGAGGAAGGTGGAAGTCTGACGATCATCGCCACGGCGCTGATCGACACCGGATCGCGCATGGACGAAGTGATCTTCGAGGAATTCAAGGGTACGGGCAACAGCGAGATCGTTCTGGACCGCAAGGTCGCAGACAAGCGCGTCTTCCCGGCCATGGACATCCTGAAATCCGGTACGCGGAAAGAGGAACTGCTGGTCGACAGCAAGGACCTGCAGAAGACTTATCTGCTGCGTCGCATCCTGAATCCGATGGGCACGACTGACGCCGTTGAGTTCCTGATTTCCAAGATGAAACAGACCAAGAGCAACGCCGAGTTCTTCGACTCGATGAACGCCTGACGAGGCAGCCATGGACCTGATCTTTGCAGAAGCCACCCCGCCCGGGCGGGGGGGAGTTTCTGTCATCCGTCTGAGCGGCACGAATGCTCGGCTGACTGCCGAGCGTCTTGTCGGCCAAATGCCTGACGCGCGTCATGCGTATTTTCGGACCTTGAGGTACGACGACGAGCCAATCGACCAGGTTCTGGCAATGTGGTTCCCAGAGGGTCAGAGTTTTACCGGCGACGAAGTGGCAGAACTGCATCTGCATGGTGCACCTGTGATCTCACGACGAGTCGGGTCCGCGCTGCTGTCCATGGGTGCCAGACCAGCGGACGCCGGTGAGTTCACACGGCGGGCCTTTCTGAACGGCCGGATGGATCTTGCCGAAATCGAGGGGCTCGGTGATCTCCTTGCAGCAGAGACGGAGGCTCAGCGTAAGCTGGCCTTGCGCACCGCGAGCGGCGAGCTGGCCCAAAAGGCGTTGGAATGGCGGCAACTTCTGATCGAAGCTGGCGCTTTGGTCGAGGTCAGTGTTGATTTCGCGGACGAAGACGTTCCTGATGAGGTCCCCAATCGGGTTTTCGAAGCAATCGCCGAACTGCGCGAAGCGCTGCAGCGCGAGTTGGCAGGATTTTCGTCAGCCGAACGGATCAGGATGGGGTTTGAAGTCGCTATCATCGGACCGCCAAATGCCGGAAAATCGAGTCTCCTGAACAGGTTGGCCCAGAGAGATGTGGCGATCGTATCTGATCGGGAGGGAACGACAAGAGATGTGATTGAACTTAAGTTTGATCTGAACGGGTTGCCCGTGACGTTTCTTGATACGGCAGGTTTGCGGGAATCCGAGGATGCTGTTGAGAGGATTGGGATAGACCGTGCATTGAGCCGCGCGAAAAGTGCTGATCTGCGTATCCATCTTTCGCGTAGCGGAGATATCGTCCAGGAACTTTGGCATCCTGATGATGTCATTGCGGTCAGCCATGCGGACATCCGTGAAAGTGACGCCGATCTGACACTATCCGCAGTGACCGGGCATGGTATTGACAAAATGATTGGTATAATCGGTGAAATACTGAGAAACCGTGTTTCTTCTGCAGGTTTGATCAGTCATGAGCGGCAGCGTTTAGAAATCATCACCGCACTTGAGGCAGTTGAAGGCGTAGGGGAATTGCCCGCAGAACTTATTGCGGAGAAGCTTCGTCTATCTGCAGTGTCGTTAGATCGCTTACTTGGAAGAATCGGTGCGGACGACTATCTTGATGTTATCTTTTCGTCGTTTTGCATCGGCAAGTAGGAGTTGTTTCACGTGAAACATTACGACGTCGCAGTCATCGGTGGGGGGCACGCAGGCTTGGAAGCAGCTACCGCTGCGGCGCGCCTTGGTGCAACCGTAGCCCTGATCACCATGCGCCGCGAGGACATCGGTACGTTATCCTGCAATCCTGCTATCGGTGGACTTGGTAAAGGTCATCTGGTCCGCGAAGTCGACGCGATGGACGGTGTGATGGGACGGCTGGCTGATCAAGCCGGTATTCAGTTTAGACTTCTGAATCGTCGAAAGGGGCCTGCAGTTCAAGGGCCTAGGGCTCAGATGGATAGAGATCTTTATCGCGCCGCCGCTTGGGAGCTTATCTCCAGCTACGTTGGCGTTGATATCGTGTTCGGCGAGGCTGTTGAATTTCTTGGCGATGCAAAAGTTGTCGAAGGTGTAAGCCTATCCGACGGAAGAGACGTGCGTGCTAAATCGGTTGTCTTGACAACAGGCACGTTCCTCAATGGCATGATACATATTGGCGACGTCAGCCGTCCTGCCGGTCGTTGGGGGGATAGGGCGGCAAGCAGGCTTGGTGAAAGCCTTGCCAAGTTTGCCCTGCCACTGGGTCGGCTGAAAACTGGAACGCCGCCGCGGATCAGAAAATCGTCAATCGATTGGGATAGTCTGGAATCTCAACCAGGTGACGAAACGCCGGTCACCTTCTCTTATCTTCCTGCCGTGTCGTTAGTTCAGCAGATCGATTGCAAGATCACACATACAAATGCGACGACACATCGAATCATCAACGATAATATTCAGAAATCTGCGATGTATGGCGGTCACATCAGTGGTCGCGGACCCAGATATTGCCCCTCGATCGAGGATAAAATAATTCGCTTTGCCGACAAAGATTCCCATCAGGTATTTCTGGAGCCGGAAGGATTGGATAGCAATATCGTTTACCCGAACGGCATTTCAACTTCTCTGCCTGAGGATGTGCAGCTAGCTTATGTTCGGTCCATCCGGGGGATGGAGAACGCTGAGATCACTCAGCCAGGGTATGCGGTCGAGTATGATTATATCGACCCTACGTCCCTAGATACGACACTCGCAGTCAGGTCAGTTCGCGGCCTGTTCTTGGCAGGTCAAATTAACGGAACGACAGGATACGAGGAAGCAGCGGCCCAAGGACTCGTTGCTGGCTTGAATGCCGCGCTTAAGGCGGCGGACAAGGCACCTGTGACCTTTAGTCGGACAAACAGCTATATCGGTGTGATGATCGATGATCTGGTCACTAGAGGCGTGACAGAACCTTATCGCATGTTTACATCGCGCGCCGAGTTCAGATTGACCTTGCGGGCGGACAATGCAGATCAACGTCTTACCCCGATGGCAATAGAGATAGGGTGCGTTTCGAATGAACGGTCTGTGTCGTTTCAGGCGCGTCAATCGAAATACACTTACGCACGCGATCGTCTTAGTTCTGTTTTCTTATCATCAAATGATCTGAGCAATGCCGGATTCCACGTCTCAAGGGACGGCCAAAGAAGGACTGTATTTAGCTTGCTCGGTAATAGCGATATCAATCCGGACAAACTCGCAGATATTGTTCCTGAACTGGCTGCTGTCGCCAGTGAAACATTGGTGCAGCTGCGGAACGATGCTTTGTATGAGCAATATACTGGTCGGCAAAACAAAGATGCTGAATTAATCAGAGCTAATGAGGCTTCATCTCTCGACCCTGATATTGACTACAGCGGCTTGGGTGGTCTCTCGTCGGAATTGCGTGGAAAGCTTTCGGATCGTCGACCTAAAACTGTGTTCGAAGCTTCAAAGATTGAGGGAATGACGCCAGCCGCTTTGACGCTATTGATCGTCGCTTCGAAGACAAGCGTGCGTCGTACTGCATGATCGTTTCACGTGAAACACATGAGAGGCTTATCGCATACGAGGCTCTTGTAGGGAAATGGAATGCAAAAATAAACTTGGTTGCGCCTTCGACACTTCCGGAGTTCAACTCAAGACATATTCAGGACAGCATTCAGATCTTCGACCACGTACAATTTCCGGAAGGGAATTGGGTAGACCTTGGAAGCGGCGGCGGACTTCCTGGAATAGTTGTCTCTATATATGCTCAGAAGGCCCCGTTGACAGTGTCCTTAGTTGAAAGCGATCAGCGGAAATCGGCGTTTTTGCGCGCCGTCATTCGAGAGCTATCGTTGCAAAATGTATCGATCCTGACAGGTCGGATAGAAAATGTACCCCCACTAGCCGCAAACTTTGTTTCTGCTCGGGCGCTTGCACCATTGTCGGTCCTTCTTTCGATGGTCCGAAGGCACATGCACCAAGACGGTACCGCAATATTTTTGAAAGGCCGTTCGTGGAAAGCGGAATGCGACGAAGCAAGGAAGGAATGGCGATTTGACGTTACCAGCTTTCCAAGTAAAACAGATTCAGACGCAGCCATCCTGAAAATTACCGGAGTCTCGCATGCCTGAACAGCATATTGTGGCAATCGCGAACCAGAAGGGCGGCGTTGGCAAGACGACGACCGCTGTTAACTTGGGTGCTGCCCTGGCGCAAGCAGGCTATCCGACGATACTTGTCGACCTGGACCCTCAAGGAAACGCGTCTACGGGACTGGGGATTGGGACCGAAGACCGTGATTTCACGGTCTATGACCTTTTGACCGGCGATGCGGATCTCATGACTGCAGCCGTCGACACTGCGGTTCCGAACCTGCGGGTTGTGCCATCGACATCCGATCTTGCGTCTGCCGATGTACAACTGTCCCAAGTTGCTGATCGCACGCGTCTTTTGGAACGCCAGTTATCTGATGCACCACATGGAACGATCGTGCTGATCGACTGTCCGCCGGCCTTGGGTCTGTTGACGGTTAATGCGATGGTCGCGGCGTCCAGTGTTCTTGTTCCGCTTCAGGCGGAATTCTATGCCTTGGAGGGTTTGTCGCAATTGCTGGGTACGGTGAAGCAGGTCCGCCAAGGCGCCAATCCCAAGCTCCGCATCAATGGCATTCTTCTTACGATGTCCGATTATCGGAACAACTTGTCGCAGCAGGTGGAGGCAGACGCGCGCGAGACGCTTGGCGATCTTGTCTATCCCACGGTCATTCCCAGGAACGTCCGCGTGTCCGAGGCCCCGTCACATGCGCAGCCGGTGTTGATCTATGATCCGTCGTCAAAGGGCAGCCACGCCTATCGTCAATTCGCGACCGAATTCACGGCGCGCCTGAAACTGATCCCGGAGATTGCGTGATGTCGGACAGCAAAATTGCGAAACGTGGCCTTGGCCGGGGTCTGTCCGCATTGATGGCCGACATGGACCTTGGCGACAGCGCAGGTCCCGCGCAATCGCGAGACCGCATGATGCTCCCGATTGAGCAGATCACCGCTAATCCTGACCAGCCGCGTCGGACCTTTGATCCGGATGCGTTACAGGAGCTTGCCGCCTCCTTGCGGCAGCGCGGTGTGCTTCAGCCCCTTATCGTGCGTCCCCACCCACAGGACAAGGATCTCTATCAGATCGTCGCGGGCGAACGGCGCTGGCGTGCGGGCCAAATGGCGCAACTGCATGAGATGCCGGTCATCATCCGCGACATGTCGGATACCGAGGTTCTTGAAGTCGCCATTATCGAGAACATTCAGCGTGCCGACCTGAATGCGATCGAAGAAGCGGCATCGTTCCGGCAACTGATGGACCGTTTCGGTCATACGCAGGAAAAACTGGCCGAAGCGCTGAACAAGAGCCGCAGTCACATCGCAAACCTCCTCAGGCTGCTGTCATTACCCGATTCTGTCCAGGATATGGTCAAGGACGGCAAGCTCAGTGCGGGGCACGCCCGCGCCTTGATCACCGCGCCCAACGCTGCGCAGTTGGCCCGTAGGGTCAGTGAAAAAGGCCTGTCGGTCCGTGATACCGAAGAGATGGTGCGAAAGCTGTCGCAAGACGGCGGTGAAAAGCCGCGCAAGGCCTCGCGAAGCGCTGCAAAGGATGCCGATACCAAGGCGCTGGAGGCAGATTTGGGTGCTCATCTGAAGATGCGCGTGCAGATTTCACATGGCGGTGCAGACGGGGGGCAGTTGACGATCACCTATCGTGATCTGGACCAACTGGATCAGCTGTGCCAGCTTCTTGGAGGCAATCGCTGACCATATATAGTATATGGTAAGAAAATTACTGCCAAATCCTGATTATTGGCTGGGCCGCGTTACAAGAAATAGCGCGACCAGCCCACAGATCGCCGCCTGAGTCGCGACGACCCAAGGCGGCATCCCCACCCACCACGAAATGCCGACCCCGGAGCTCATTGCGATGATGGCCCAGATCTTGGCAAATCGCCCGACGACACCACGTTCCTGCCACGCACGCACGGGTGGTCCGTAGGTGGGGTGATCCAGGATCCGACGCTCCAATGTCGGAGAGGATCGTGCAAAGGCCCACGCGGCTACCAGAAGGAAGGGGACCGTGGGCACCACCGGCAAGGCGACACCGATGATCCCGCACAAGGCAAACAGCCACCCCAAGACCAGCCACATCCGCCGCCGCATCGGTCAGGCCGCCAGTTCGCGCAGAATCGCGTTCAGCACCGGCCGGCCCTGCGCGGTTGCCTGGATGCGCCCATCACGGCGGTCGATCATCCCCATGTCGATCAGTGACGTCACCGCATGCTCCTCCAGCGGCGTGCCGGACAAGGCCGCATAGCGCGCTTCCTCCAGGCCTTCGGTCAGGCGCAGGGACATCAACAGGTACTCGGTCGCCTGCTCATGCGCGGGAATGGCGTCGCGCGGCACTTCTCCGGTTCCGGTTGTTTCCACCGCCTGAATCCAGGCTCCGGGCATGCGATGCGCCTCGGTCGCCATGCGTCCGTTGGGCAGGGTCAGCCGTCCATGCGCACCGGGACCGACGGCCGCCCAGTCCCCCTGGCGCCAATAGACCAGATTGTGACGGCTCTGCGCGCCGGGGCGGGCGTGGTTCGAAATCTCATAGCATCCCATGCCGGCAGCCTCGCACAGGTCCTGGGTGTCGAAATACATGTCGGCTGACAGGTCGTCATCGGGCAGGTCGCGCAGCTTGCCCGCCTCGGCCCGTGCGCCAAACGCCGTGCCGGGCTCGATCGTCAGCTGATACAACGACAGATGATCCACGGCCATGGACAGCGCCTCGCGCAGTTCCGCCCGCCAAGCGGTGCGATCCTGGCCCTGTCTGGCATAGATCAGGTCGAAACTGACCCTGTCGAAGACGCTGCGCGCGACGTCGAATGCCGTGCGCGCCTCGGCCACGGAATGCATGCGGCCAAGCCGGTGCAGGTCGGTGTCGTTCAGTGCCTGTATCCCCATCGACAGGCGGTTCACACCCGCATCGGCAAATCCGCGAAAGCGGCCCTTTTCGACGCTGGTCGGATTGGCTTCCAGCGATATCTCGATATCGTTGGCAAAGCCCCATCCGGCCCTGGCGGCGCGGATCACCGCATCGACTGTTTCAGGCAGCATCAGCGATGGGGTGCCGCCTCCAAAGAAGATGCTGCCCAGATGCCGGTCCGGCGTTTCGGCGGCAAGGCGCGCGATCTCGGCGGACAGGGCGTCGGCCCATCGGCGCTGATCGACATGGGCCACGACATGGCTGTTGAAATCGCAATAGGGGCACTTGGCCGCGCAGAAGGGCCAATGCACATAAAGGCCGAACCCCCCGGCACGCCAATCCTCGCCCGGGACCGTCATCCGCGGAACGCCGTGACTTCGATCTCGACGCGCATCTCGGGCCGGATCAGGCCCGCGACCACCATCGTGGCCGCAGGCCGGATGTCGCCAAGCGCATCGGACAGGGCAGGGGCGATGACGTCGACCAGCGCGGCATCGGTGATCGTGTACTGCACCCGAACGATGTCGGCGGGCGCAAAGCCCGCCTGCTTCAGCACCGAGAAGATCGTCGTGAAACAGTTGCGCGCCTGCTGGCAGGCGTCCTCCGGCATAGTCATGTCGGCATAGTCGTAACCGGTGACACCCGACACGAAGCACCAGTCGCCCTTGACCACGGCGCGGCTGTAGGCCAGCCGCGCCTCGAAGGGCGATCCGGTGGTCAGCCTATGCAAAGCAGGCCTCGATCATGCGCGACACGGCGCGGGCGCGATGGCTGAGGCTGTTCTTGGTCTTGGCGGGCATCTCTCCAAGGGTGACGGGGTGTCCGTCGGGCTGGAAGATCGGGTCATAGCCGTGACCCTCGGCCCCGCGCGGCGGCCAGACGACCTGGCCCGGCAGAACGCCCTCGAACACCTCCTCGTGGCCGTCGGGCCACATCAGCACCAGCGTGCAGCGGAACTGCGCACGACGCGGGGCAGGGGCGTCCACGGCCTCCAATTCGCGCCAGGTGCGCTCCATGGCCATGGCGAAATCGCGGCCCTGGGGCGTTTCGGCCCAGTCCGCGGTCTGGACGCCCGGCGCGCCGCCCAGGGCATCGACGCAGATGCCGCTGTCGTCCGACAGGACGGGCAGGCCGGTCGCCTGCATGGCGGCGCGTGCCTTGATGCGGGCATTGCCGACGAAGCTGTCCTCGGTTTCGGCGGGTTCGGCCAGACCCATCTGGGCCGCGCCGACCACCTCGACGCCATAGGGCGCCAGCAGGGCGCGCATCTCGTCGAGCTTGCCGGCGTTGTGCGTCGCGACCAGCAGCCGCTTGTCGGTGAACTGCCTCATGCCACGGCCGCCTTCTGCGCGGCGACCAGATCGGCCATCCCGGCCTCGGCCAGGTCCAGCAGACGTCCCATCTCGTCGCGCGAGAAGGTCGCGCCTTCGGCCGACATCTGCACCTCGATCAGGCGGCCCGCACCGGTCAGCACGAAGTTGCCGTCGGTCCCGGCCTCGCTGTCCTCGGCATAGTCCAGGTCCAGAAGCGGCTGACCCGCATAGATGCCGCAGCTGACGGCCGCCACGTGGTCCAGGATCGGGTCGCTGGAGATCGCGCCGGCCTTCAGCAGCTTGTTCACCGCCAGCCGCAGCGCCACCCAGCCCCCGGTGATGGACGCACAGCGCGTGCCGCCGTCCGCTTGGATCACGTCGCAGTCGATGCTGATCTGGCGTTCGCCCAGGACGCTGCGGTCGATGCCCGCGCGCAGGCTGCGGCCGATCAGGCGCTGGATCTCCTGCGTGCGGCCCGACTGCTTGCCCTGGGCTGCCTCGCGGCGGTTGCGCGTGTTCGTGGCGCGTGGCAGCATGCCGTATTCGGCCGTGACCCAGCCCAGGCCGGTGCCTTTCAGGAAACGCGGCGGGTTGTCCTCGATGGTGGCGGTGCACAGGACATGCGTGTCGCCGCACCGGATCAGACAGGACCCCTCGGCGTGGCGCATCACCCCGGTTTCAATTGAAATCGGACGCATTTGGGCTAGATTCCGGCCGGACGGGCGCATGACTGTTCCTTTTCGTGAGGTTAGGATGCCCATACCGTCCGGGGGCACCATCACGCAACCCCACCGAGGGTCACAAGACGGGGCGCATGAACCAGGAATCGCTGCTGCACGAGATGAACGACCGGTCCCGCGAGGTGTTTCGCCGGGTCGTCGAATCCTATCTGGAGACCGGAGAGCCGGTGGGCTCTCGCACCCTGACCCGCGCGCTGTCCGAAAAGGTCAGCGCCGCGACCATCCGAAACGTGATGCAGGACCTGGAATTCATGGGCCTGCTAGACAGCCCGCATGCATCCGCAGGGCGCCTGCCGTCGCAGATGGGCCTGCGCCTGTTCGTCGACGGCATGATGGAGATCGATGCCGTCAATTCGACCGACCGTGCCGCCATCGACCAGACGCTTGGCAATGACGACCCCGAGACCGGGGTGCTGCTGGACCGTGTCAGCACGGCGCTGTCCTCGATCACGCGCGGCGCGTCGCTGGTCCTGATGCCCAAGCACGAAGCGCCGATCCGCCATATCGAATTCGTCAGCCTGGGTCCGGATCGGGCGCTGGTGGTTCTGGTCTTTGCCGACGGCCATGTCGAGAACCGCATCTTTACCCCCCCGCCCGGCCAGACCCCGTCATCGATGCGCGAGGCCGGCAATTTCCTGAACGCCATGGCCGAGGGCAAGACATTGGCCGAACTGCGCGGCCATCTGTCCCAGCAGATCAACGCCCGCAGGCGCGAACTGGACGTGCTGGCCGCAGAGCTGGTGGAATCGGGCATCGCGCTGTGGGGCGCCGAGGCCACCGACCCGCGCCTGATCGTGCGGGGACGCGCGAACCTGCTGGACCGCGAGGCCGCCGACCTGGACCGCATCCGCGTGCTGTTCGACGACCTGGAACGCAAGCGCGACATCGTCGAGTTCCTGGAACTGACCGAACGGGGCGAGGGTGTGCGCATTTTCATCGGCTCCGAGAATAAGCTTTTTTCACTTTCGGGTTCCGCTCTGGTGGTTTCACCCTATATGAATGCCGACCGGAAAATTGTGGGTGCGGTGGGTGTCATCGGGCCGACCCGGCTGAATTACGGCCGGATCGTGCCGATCGTCGATTATACCGCGCAGCTGGTCGGGCGGGTGCTGTCCGGCCGGAAAGGATGAAGTGAAATGACCGAGCAGAACGAACAGCCCATGGACGAATTCATGGATGACCCCCTGGCAGAGCCCGATGACGCGCTGGCCCAGCTGACCGCCGAGCGCGACGAGCTGCGCGACAAGTGGATGCGCGCGTTGGCCGATGCCGAAAACTCGCGCAAGCGGGCCGACAAGGACCGCCGCGACGCCGAGAATTACGGCGGATCGCGCCTGGCACGCGACCTGCTGCCCGTGCATGACGCCCTGACGCGTGCGCTGGACGCCGCGGGAGAGGAGCAGCGCACCGCCGCCGCCGCCCTGATCGAGGGGGTCGAACTGACCCTGCGCGAGCTGTCCAACGTGTTCACTAAGCACGGCGTGACCATCATCCGCCCCGAGGCCGGCGACAAGTTCGACCCCACCCACCACGAGGCGATGTTCGAGGCCGCGGTCCCCGGCACCGTCGCGGGCCACATCATCCAGGTGATGGATAACGGCTTCATGCTGCACGACCGCCTGCTGCGCCCGGCCAAGGTCGGCGTGTCCTCGACCCCCGCCAGCTGACCGATTCGCAGCCCGGTCCGCGGGCCGGGCTGCTACCTTCCGCTGACTTGCCGAATGTTCCCGATGGCGCGACGCTTGGTCACACCGGTCAGCCAGAGGAGGGGATGATGACCAGCACTCAGGGGGTGCATATCCACCCTGCCGTCGATCACGGCATCGCGAAAGGCAGCCCGGGCTTCTCGGGCGGGGTCCTGACGTGTCACTGCGCGACCAACCCGGTCAAGGTCCGGGTCAGCGCGCAGACCGCCCACAACCATGTCTGCGGCTGCACCAAGTGCTGGAAACCCGACGATGCGGTGTTCAGCCAGATCGCCGTGGTGTCCCGCGATTCCGTTGAGGTCCTGGAGGGCGCCGACAAACTGGAGGTCGTGGACGCTGGTGCCGCCATCCAGCGCCACCGCTGCCGCGAGTGCGGGGTGCACATGTACGGCCGGATCGAGAACAAGGACCATCCGTTCTACGGGCTGGACTTCGTGCATACCGAACTGTCGGGGGAACAGGGTTGGTCGGCGCCGGAATTCGCGGCATTCGTCAGCTCCGTCATCGAATCGGGGGTCGAACCAAGCCGCATGGACGGCATCCGCTCGCGCCTGCGCGAACTGGGGCTGGAGCCCTATGACGCGCTGTCCCCACCGCTGATGGACGCGATCGCCACCAGCATCGCCAAGCGCTCCGGTGCGCTGCCCGCTTGACGGGGATGCGCATTAGACTGGAAGAACAGCCAAGGGGCCGCTTGTCGGCCCCTTAGACCTGACTGAAACGCCCGACCGACAAGCCCGTGAGGGAACAGGAGAATAGTCATGAGAACCCGTGCCGCCGTGGCCCTAGAGGCCGGCAAACCGCTGGAAGTGATGGAGGTCAACCTGGAAGGCCCCAAGGCCGGCGAGGTCATGATCGAAATCAAGGCCACCGGCATCTGCCATACCGACGAATTCACCCGTTCGGGCGACGACCCGGAAGGCATCTTCCCCGCCATCCTGGGCCATGAGGGCGCGGGCGTCGTGGTCGAGGTCGGCCCCGGCGTCACCTCGCTGAAGGTCGGCGATCACGTCATCCCGCTCTACACGCCGGAATGCCGCGAATGCGCGTCCTGCCTGTCGGGCAAGACGAACCTGTGCACCAAGATCCGCGCGACCCAGGGCAAGGGCCTGATGCCCGACGGCACGACCCGCTTCAGCATGCTGGATGGCACGCCGATCTATCACTACATGGGCTGCTCGACCTTCGCCAACCACACGGTCCTGCCCGAGATCGCGGTCGCTAAGGTCCGCGAGGACGCTCCCTTCGACAAGATCTGCTATATCGGCTGCGGCGTGACCACCGGCATCGGCGCGGTCATCAACACTGCCAAGGTCGAGATCGGCGCCAAGGCGGTGGTCTTTGGCTTGGGCGGCATCGGCCTGAACGTCGTGCAGGGCCTGCGGCTGGCGGGCGCTGACATGATCATCGGCGTCGATCTGAACAACGACCGCCGCGAGATGGCCGAACGCTTCGGTATGACGCATTTCGTCAATCCCAAGGAAATCGACGGCGGCATCGTCCAGCACATCGTCGAGATGACCAAGACCCCCTTCGACCAGATCGGCGGCGCCGATTACAGCTTTGACGCGACCGGCAGCACCAAGGTGATGCGCGACGCGCTGGAATGCACCCACCGGGGCTGGGGCGTGTCGGTGATCATCGGCGTGGCCGCGGCGGGCGCCGAGATCAGCACCCGCCCGTTCCAGCTGGTCACCGGCCGGGTCTGGAAGGGCACGGCCTTCGGCGGCGCGCGCGGGCGGACCGACGTGCCCAAGATCGTCGACTGGTACATGGACGGCAAGATCGAGATCGACCCGATGATCACCCACACGATGCCGCTCGACGACATCAACAAGGGCTTCGATCTGATGCATCACGGTGAATCGATCCGCTCGGTCGTCCTTTACTGATCCTTCATGGCTGCTTAGGTAAAAGAACGGCGGGGCCCCGGTCCCGCCGTTGCCATGAGAGAGAACAAGGAGCAGGCCGATGCGTCACCAGTGGCTGGACGATGACGACGACGAACCGCAAGAAGACGACCGCCGCCACAAGGAAGAGGGCGGGCTGGGCCTGCCCGAAGGCGACAAGATCGGCAAGCTGTACTTCAAGTCGCGCACGGTGATCGTCGCCGGCGCCATCAACGACAAGCTGGCGCAGCGCACCGTGGCCCACCTTCTGGCCTTGGCCGAGGAAAGCGACAAGCCGATCAACATGCTGATCTCGTCCCCCGGCGGGCATGTGGAATCGGGCGACATGATCCACGACGTGGTCAAGTTCATCCGTCCCACCGTGCGCACCATCGGGTCGGGCTGGGTCGCCAGCGCCGGCGCGCTGATCTTCGTGGCGGCGAAGAAGGAAAACCGCTACTGCCTGCCCAACACCCGCTTCCTGATCCACCAGCCCTCGGGCGGGATCGGCGGCACGTCCTCGGACATGATGATCCAGGCGGAACAGGTGCGCCTGATGCGCGATCGCCTGAACCAGATCTTCGCCGAGGCGACCGGTCAGAAGGTCGAGCGGATCGAAAAGGACACGCAGCGCGATTTCTGGCTGAACACGCAGGAGGCGCTGGATTACGGCCTGCTGGGCCAGGTGATCCGCAGCGCGGACGACCTGAAATGACGGCAGGGGGCGGATTGACCATCCGCCCGGCCACCCCCGCCGATCACGATGCGATCTGGGCCATCCTGGAGCCCGTCTATCGTGCCGGTGAGACCTATTGCATCCCCCGCGACATCACCCGCCCCGAGGCGATCGCCGACTGGTTCGCGCATCCCTTCACGGCCTTCGTCGCGGTGCTGGACGGCCGCATCCTGGGGACCAGCCATGTGGGCGCGAACCGCCCCGCAGGCGGGTCGCATGTCGCCAACGCGTCCTTTGCGACCCATCCGGACGCGCGGGGCCGGGGCGTCGCCCGCGGGCTGGTCGAACATGCGAAATCATGGTCCGCCGCGCAGGGATTCGCCGCGATGCAGTTCAATTTCGTGGTGTCGACCAATGCCGATGCCGTCCATTTGTGGCAGAAGGCCGGATTTTCCATTGTCGGCCGGCTGCCGGAGGCGTTTCGTCATCCCCAGCTTGGACCGGTCGATGGGCTGGTCATGTTCCACACCCTGAAGGGAGAGCCCGATGAGCCTTGAGACCCTGTCCGAAACCCGCAGCTTCGGCGGCACCCAAGGCGTCTATCGCCACAAGTCGCAGGCCACCGGCACCGACATGACCTTTGCCGTCTACCTGCCGGAGATGGCGCTGCACGGGCGCGTACCGGTTCTGTGGTACCTGTCCGGCCTGACCTGCAACCACGAGAACGCGATGACCAAGGCCGCCGCCCAGCAGTGGTGCGACGAGGCCGGCATCGCGATCATCTTTCCCGACACCTCGCCCCGCGGCGAGGGTGTGGCCAACGACGAGGCCTATGACCTGGGCCAGGGCGCGGGCTTTTACGTGAACGCCACGCAGGACCCGTGGAAGCCACATTTCCAGATGTGGCACTACATCGTTCATGAACTGCCCGAACTGGTGTCCGACAATTTCGCCATCGACCGCGATGCGATGGGCATCACCGGCCATTCGATGGGCGGGCACGGCGCGCTGACCATCGCGATGACCCATCCAGACCGCTACAAGTCGGTGTCGGCCTTCTCTCCGATCGCGAACCCGACGGAATCGGACTGGGGTCGCAAGCAGTTCACGGCCTATCTGGGCGAGGATCGCGCCACGTGGCGGGCCCATGACGCGACGCTGCTGATGACCGAGAAGGGCTATCCCGGAGAGGTGCTGATCGACCAGGGCGCCAACGACCAGTTCCTGGACCTGCTGCGTCCCGAATCGTTGGCTCATGCGATGATGGCACGCCGCCAGCCCGGTCAGTTCCGCATGCATCCGGGCTATGACCACAGCTACTTCTTCGTCCAGAGCTTCATGGCCGACCATGTCTTCTGGCATGCCGAACGGCTGACCTGAACCGATTGCCGAACATTCCCGATGCCCCTGCCGTTTTCCCATAAGACTTTAGGGGCAAAGGGCAGGGGCCGCGATTGACGCAAGGGGGTGCCCGACCAACTACTTGGACATGGAATGCCGCGGGGGGAGGAAATCCGCGGCGCTTATCCAGGGAGCGGAGGAGCACTCGATGAAACATCTCTTGAACAGCGCGGCTGTCGCGCTGCTTTTGACCGGCGCATCGGCTTACGCGAATGAAAGCGTCCTGACCGAGACCGCCGAGGCCGGACAATGGGCCATTCAGACCGGCGACTATGCCAACACCCGGTATTCCGAACTGGACCAGATCACCCGTGAGAACGTCGGCGATCTGCGCGTCGCCTGGACCTTCTCGACCGGCGTGCTGCGCGGACACGAGGGCGGGCCGCTGGTCGTGGACAACGTGATGTATGTCCACACGCCCTTTCCGAACAACATCTTCGCGCTGGACCTGAACGACAACGGCAAGATCCTGTGGCGCTATACGCCCCAGCAGGACCCCGAAGTCATCGCGGTCATGTGCTGCGACACCGTCTATCGCGGTCCGGCCTATGCAGACGGACTGATCCTGTCGCACCAGGCCGACACGACGCTGGTGGCGCTTGACGCCAAGACCGGCGAGGTCAAGTGGTCGGTCAAGACCGGCGATCCGGCCGTCGGAGAGACGAACACCGCGACCGTGCTGCCAGTGGGCGACAAGGTGATCGTGGGCGTGTCGGGCGGCGAATACGGCGTGCGCGGCCGCATCACTGCCTACAGCCTGGCCGACGGGTCCGAAGTCTGGAAAGCTTATTCGACCGGCCCCGACGAGGAGATGCTGGTTGATCCGGAAACCACCATGCACTTGGGCAAGCCCATCGGCGCCGACAGCTCGCTGAACAGCTGGGAAGGCGATCAGTGGAAGATCGGCGGCGGTTCGACCTGGGGCTGGTATTCCTATGACCCGGACCTGAACCTGGTCTATTACGGCACCGGCAACCCGTCGACCTGGAACCCGTCGCAGCGTCCCGGCGACAACCGCTGGTCCATGACCATCATGGCCCGCGACGCCGATACCGGCATGGCCAAGTGGTTCTACCAGAAGACGCCCCATGACGAATGGGACTATGACGGCGTGAACGAGAACATCCTGGTCGACAAGGAAATCGACGGCCAGATGCGCAAGCTGCTGGTGAACTTCGACCGCAACGGCTTCGGCTACACGCTGGACCGCGAGACGGGCGAACTGCTGGTGGCCGAAAAGTTCGACCCGGCCGTCAACTGGGCAACCGAAGTCGACATGAACAAGGACTCCGAGACCTACGGCCGTCCGCTGGTCGTGTCGGAATACTCGACCGCCCAGAACGGCGAGGACACCAACACCACCGGCGTCTGCCCGGCGGCACTGGGATCCAAGGACCAGCAGCCGGCGTCCTATTCGCCGAAGACAGGCCTGTTCTATGTGCCGACCAACCACGTCTGCATGGACTATGAACCCTTCCGCGTCGCCTATACCGCGGGTCAGCCCTATGTCGGCGCGACGCTGTCGATGTATCCGGCGCCCGAAAGCCATGGCGGCATGGGCAACTTCATCGCCTGGGACGCCGTCGCGGGCGAGATCAAGTGGTCGCTGCCCGAGCAGTTCTCGGTCTGGTCGGGCGCCTTGGCGACCGCGGGCGACGTGGTCTTCTACGGCACGCTGGAAGGTTACCTGAAGGCTGTCGACGCCGAGACGGGCGAGGAGCTCTACAGCTTCAAGACGCCGTCGGGCATCATCGGCAACACGATGACCTACGAGAACAACGGCAAGCAGTATGTCGCGGTTCTGTCGGGTGTCGGCGGATGGGCCGGCATCGGTCTGGCGGCTGGTTTGACCAATCCCAATGACGGTCTGGGTGCCGTGGGCGGATATGCGGCCCTCAGCGACTATACCGAACTGGGCGGTCAGCTGACCGTGTTCGAACTGCCGGACTGATCTGCCGGCCGCGGGGCGTCTCATACTTTCGTTCCGCATACGCAAGCGTGACCTATGACGGCGCCGCCCCAGCATTAGACTGGGGCGGAACCGTCTGAGGAGACAGACGACTTTGGGAGGACTTCCGACATGAAAGCCATCACCAGCCTCACGGCGCTGGTCCTGGGCGCGTCCTTGGCCGGCATGGCCTGGGCGCAGACCGAAACGACGCCCCCGGCGGATGCGGGCGCTGGTGCGGCCGCCGCCGTGTCGGGTGATGCCGCGGCAGAGGCCCCCGCCGATGCCGCAGCCGCCGAACCTGCAGCCGACGCAGCCGCCGAAGGGACCGAGACCGCAGCGGCAGGCGCCCATGTCCTGCCCAACGGCCAGGACATGACCCCGGTCGAGGAGCTGGACGGCCGCTGGCGCAATGACGAGGGCATTCCGACCTTCAAGGTCGAGGATGGCGTCGTCGATTTCGCTACCTTCAATGGTTTCCGCCGCTATCACGCGGAATGCCATGTCTGCCACGGTCCCGACGGTGAGGGGTCGACCTATGCCCCCGCGCTGAAGGAATCTGTGCTGCGCATGGATTATTACGACTTCATGCAGGTCGTGGCGTCAGGCCGGCAGGGCACGAACTCGGTCATGCCCGCCTTTGGCACCAACAAGAACGTCTGGTGCTATATCGACGACATCTACGTCTATCTGGTGGCGCATGGTACCGGCGAGATCGGTCGCGGTCGTCCGGCGGAACGCGCCGACAAGTCCGAAGACTATACCGCGCAGGAAGATTCCTGCATGTCCAGTTGACGGCCCTTGGACGCCTTGCTGCGCTGGTGCTGGCGGCGGGGGTGCTGTCCACCCCGGCTGCGGCACAGGTGGCGGACCTGCGCTCCACCACCCAGTTCCGGGTCTGCGCCGACCCCGCGAACGCGCCGATGTCCAGCCGCGACGGTAGTGGGTTCGAGAACAAGCTGGCCGAGTTCTTCGGCCAGCAGCTTGGACTGCCGGTGACCTATTTCTGGTTCCCGTCGGGCATGGGGTTCGTGCAACGCACCCTGCGGGAGGGCAACTGCGACGTGGTGATCGGCTATGCCCAGGGGGACGAACTGGTCCAGAACACCAACCACTACTACACCTCGGTCTATGGCATCGTGACGCGCAAGGACGGTCCGCTGGCCAAGGTTGACCGCCTCAGCGACCCGGCGCTGAAGGAGGTCGGCATCGGCGTCGTGGCTGGAACGCCGCCTGCCACGCATCTGGCGCGGGCGGGTCTGGCGCCCAACATGCGCGGCGCGGACCTGTTCGTTGACCGCCGGGTCGAGGATCCGATGGGCGATCTGCTGGAGGATGTCCGCAGTGGTGCGACGGGCGCCGCCGTGCTGTGGGGCCCGTTGGCCGGACCGCGCGTCAAGGACGACCCCGACCTGCAGTTCACGCCCCTGCTGCACGAGGACGCGTCGCCGCGCCTGTTCTTCCGCATCACCATGGGCGTGCGCCCCGAGGAGCAGGAATGGAAGCGCGAGTTGAACAGCTTGATCCGTCGCAATCAGGACGGCATCAACCAGATCCTGCACGATGCCAGGGTGCCGCTGGTCGACGACTATGGCAAGGAAGTGCTGCCGTGATCCGGCTGCTGGTGCTGGCGCTGCTGCTGGCACCCGCGGCGCGGGCCGAAACCGTGCCTGAGCCCGACACCTATCACGGCGAACCCTATCGCTCTCCGGTTCCTGCGACCCTGGCCGGGGCGCAGGTCATTGATGTGGGTCAGGCCATCGCCATGCAGGGGCAGGCGGCGTTTCTGGACGTGCTGCCGCGGCCCAAGGCCAAGCCCGCGGGCCTTCCAGAAGGGACGATCTGGAACGAGCCGCCCCACCGCTCGATTCCCGGCGCCGAATGGTTGTGGGACACCGGGTACGAAGCACTGTCCCCTGCCGAGGAAGCGCGCCTGCGCGACGGATTGACCCGCGCCAAGGCCGGCGATCCCGATCGCCCCGTGGTGGTCTTCTGCCGGTCCGACTGCTGGATGAGCTGGAACGCCGCGCGGCGGGCGGTCGAATGGGGCTTTGACCCGGTGATCTGGTTCCCCGGCGGCACGGATGCATGGGAACAGGCCGGTCAGCCGCTGGTCACCGTGGACCCTGTCGCCCCGTAAAGCTGCCGAAGGCGCGGGGACCTGATGGCATGTCGATGCTGTGCGTCACCACCAGCGTCTTGGCGTCCAGAATCGTAAGCGTGTCCGAATCCCAGTTCGCGACGGCGACGCCGCTGCCGTCGGGCAGGGTCGCGATTCCTTCGGGATAATCGCCCACGGTGACGGTCGCCACCGGGTCCAGCGTGGCCGCGTCGAACACGGTGACGGTGCCGTCATACTGATCGGTGACGAAACCCCGCCCCCCGGCAAAGGCGACGGCATAGGGATGGCTGCCGGTTGGCACCTGGCCCGTCAGCAGCCCCGCGACAGGATCGATGACCGACACCACATCCCCTTGTACATCGGCCGAAAACAGCTGTCCGTCATGGAAGGTCACGCCGAAGGGATGCGCCCCGGCCGTCGCCACGCGATGCAGCAGCGCCCCGGTTCCGGCGTCGAATATGCTGACCTGATCCGAATCACGATCGGCCGTCGCCACCAGGCCCATACCGTCGGTCGCCACGCCTGCCGGCGCGTCGCCGGTGGGCGCGCTCCAGACCGGCTGCAGGTCGGCATCCAGCCGGGTCAGCCGCGCACCGTACCAGTCGGTGACGAAGACCCCGCCATCGCCCGCCGCGGCCAATCCGAAGGCCCCGGCGCCCAGGTCCCGATGGGCCAGCGGTCGGGCGTCTTCGTCCAGCACGTGCAGGCGTCCGCTGTCGGCGGCAATGACATACACGCATCCGGCCTGCGGGTCATAGGCCACAGGCGCAGGGGCATCGGGAATGTCGGCCGTCGCAATGATCGCGCCCGTCCCCAGGTCGATCACCGACAACGCATCGGCGTTCTGCGAGGTCACGAACGCAAGATCCCCGGCCAAGACCGGGGACCCTGTCAGCAGCAGCGCCAAGAACGCGCCCCGCACCTATTCGACGCGGCCAAAGCGTTCCGCCAGGGCGTCCAGCCCGGCCTGATAGACGCCGTCGACCGCTGCGATGGCGGCATCGTCGTTCAGTTCGGCCGGGGGTTCGTTGTTCGGGAAACCGCGATAGAAGCCGCCCTTCCACAGGACCTCGGCCTTGCCGTCCTTGTCGCTGACCTGCAGCGTCGAGGAGTAGTTGGTCACCGGCAGGACCGCCGTGTCGACCTCGGTAATCATGTACTTGTACATCATCTTGTCGTTGTCGATGGCCATCAGCTGTTCGGTGATGGTGGGCGCCCCATCGCCGTTCAGTGTCAGCACGCGGGTCGATTCGTCGGGAACGTCCGCTGCCGCGCCCTCGGGCGTCATCGCGGTCGAGGCAACCACCGGATGCCAGCTCATGTCGTCGAAGCGGCCGATCACCTCCCATACCTCGGCGGGGGTGGCATCCAGCGTCACGGTCTTTTCCGTCTTCAGGCGCGACGGGCCATGCGCCCCCGCCATCCCCGTCAGGGCCAGCACCGCACCAAGCGCGCCCGCCAGAACTGTCGTCGTCCTCATTCCTTCCGTTCCTCCCGAAAGATCACATTTCTCAGCAGATAGCTGTAGCCGCGCCGAAACGCGTCATCGGTGTTGCCGCGGATCTCGACCGATCCGGCGCGCACGGTCTCTCCGGTTTCGGCATCGCGCAGGGTCAGATTGACCGACTGGATCAGGTTGGAGACCTTCTGCACCTCTCCGGCGATGGCATAGTCCGATCCCATCCCGCGGGCGATCCTGGTATCGGCGCCGTTCGACCGGACCGGGTTCAGGATGCCCGCCACCGCCTCGGCCGGGGGCGGGGTCAGGGCAAAGCCGCGTCTGGTCAGGTCTTCGGCGATGAAATCCTCGACCATGGCGATGCGCGCGGTCTCGTCCGCGCGGACGCCGTTGATGGCGCCCTCGGTCGAGGTGTCGATGTAATGCAGGCCGAACCAGGTCGCGGTCCCCGGGGGCGGTGCCGGCTGGGCAAGGGCGGCCATGGGGGCCAGCAGCAAGGTCGATATCAGGCCGAAACGGGTCATTCCCCGACCATGCGCCGGGGTCGGGCAGGCGTCCATTAAGACAAAAGGTGCAGCCGCCCCCGACTTTGGGTTGAGGGAAAAGTTCCCGGACGAAACGGGAACAATAACCGGCTTGCCGCATCCCGGATCACCCCCCACCATGCCTGCAGGGAGAGACGAAATGTTCAAAGGAATCATGGGACTTTTGGCTGGTGCCGTGGCACTGGCCCAGCCCGTCGCGGCCCAGACCCCGGACCCGGTGCAGATCCGCACGGCCGTGCTGCGGGTCGACGACCCTGGCCTGCCGCCGATCTCGCGGCTGGACCTGATGCCCGCCGATCTGGGTTTTGCAGGCGCGCGCCTGGCGATCGAGGACAACGACACCACCGGCCGCTTCATGGGCCAGGACTTCGAGGCCGAGGAGGTGGCCGCCACCCCCGAGACCGCCGAGGCCGAGATGGCACGCTTGCTGGACGAGGGGGTGCAGTTCATCGTGCTTCTGGCCGATGACGCGACGACCCTGGCCCTGGCCGACCAGGCGGGGGACCGGGCGATGGTCTTCAATGCGATGGCGCGCGGCGACAACCTGCGCGGGACCGATTGCCGGTTCAACACGATCCACGTCGCGCCAAGCCGCGCGATGCTGACCGACGCCATGACGCAGTTCCTGATGTGGAAGAACTGGCCCCGCTGGTTCCTTATCCACGGCAGCCATCCCGAGGACCAAGCCCTGGCCCAGGCCTGGCGCACCAGCGCCGCCAAGTTCGGCGCCCAGATCGTCGAGGAGCGTGAATACACCGATACCGGCGGCGCGCGCCGCACCGACAGCGGTCACGTGCAGGTCCAGGCGCAGATGCCCGTCTTTACGCAGCGCGCCGCGGACCATGACGTGGTCATCGCCGCGGACGAGGCGGACGTCTTCGCCGCCTATCTGCCCTATCTGACCTGGGACGCGCGCCCGGTGGCGGGCTCTGCCGGGCTGGTGCCGCGCAGCTGGCATCCGGCGATGGAGGCCTGGGGCGGCACCCAGTTTCAGAACCGCTTCGAGAAGCTGGCCGCCCGCCCGATCCGCGAGGAGGATTACCAGACCTGGCTGTCGCTGCGCATCGTTGGAGAGGCGGCGACCCGCACCAATTCCGGCGACCCCGCCGCGCTGAAGGAGTTCATCCTGTCCCCCGATTTCGACGTCGCGGGGTTCAAGGGCCAAGCCCTGACAGTGCGCGACTGGGACCACCAGGTGCGCCAACCCATCCTGCTGACCACCGGCGTGCTGACCACCTCGGTCAGCCCGCAGGACCAGTACCTGCATCAGACCAGCCAGCTGGACACGCTGGGCGTCGACCGCCCCGAAACCCAATGCCAATTCTGAGAGGCCGCATGCGACATCTTCTGAGTGCCACCACCGGGCTTGCGCTGATGCTTGCCGCCGGACCCGCCCTGGCGAACCGCGTCTTCGTCACCAACGAACGCAGCAACGACGTCACCGTCCTGGACGGAGAGACGTTCGAGGTCATCGGAACCTATCCCGTGGGCAACCGCCCCCGCGGCATCACCATCAGCCCCGACGGGACCGAGCTGTATGTCTGCGCGTCGGACGACAACCTGGTGCGCGTCTTCAACCCCGAGACGATGGAGGAGATGCACACCCTGCCGTCCGGTCCCGACCCGGAACTGTTCGTGCTGCACCCGTCGGGCAACCCGCTGTTCATCGCCAACGAGGACGACAACATCGTCACCGTGGTCGACACCAAGACCCACCAGATGCTGGCCGAGGTGCCGGTCGGCGTCGAGCCCGAGGGCATGGGCGTCAGCCCCGATGGCAAGGTCGTGATCAACACGTCGGAAACGACGAACATGGCGCATTTCATCGACACCGAGACGTTCCAGATCACCGCCAACGTGCTGGTCGACAGCCGCCCGCGCTTTGCCCAGTACACGGCCGACGGAACCAAGCTGTACGTGACGTCCGAGATCGGCGGCACGGTCAGCGTGATCGACCCGGCCACGCAGACGATCACCAAGAAGATCAGTTTCGACATCCCCGGCGTCCTGCCGGAGGCGATCCAGCCGGTCGGCGCGCGTGTGACGTCCGACGGGTCCAAGCTGTTCGTGGCCCTGGGGCCGGCCAACCGGGTCGCCGTGATCGACGCTGCCACCGACGAGGTGACCGATTACCTGCTGGTCGGGCAGCGGGTCTGGCAGCTGGCCTTCAGCCCGGACGAGAAATACCTCTATACCACCAACGGCAATTCCAACGACGTGTCGATCATCGACGTGGCCGCCAACGAGGTCGTCCGCTCGGTTCCCGTGGGGCAGCAGCCCTGGGGTGTCGTCGTCGCCCCGGACTGATCCGGCATCCCTGCATATCCTGAGGAGGAGAGATTCCATGACCACGCTGACGAAACTGATGTCCGGTGCCGCCTTGGCCCTGATCCTGGCGGTGCCCGCTACCGCCCAGGATGCCGCGGTCCCCGACGCCTCTGCCGAGCAGGCACCCGGCGGCGATGCCGTTGTGGGCGAACCCGCCGAGGCGGGCACCCAATCGGGCGAGGCCGTCGAGGCGGACGAGGATGATGACGACGAGGAGGAGGAAGAGGCCCCGTCCGAGGGGACCTATGACGCGACCGGCATGTTCGATTACGGCTTTTCTGGCCTTCTGGCGCGAGAGAACCGCACCGACCTGGCGCCCCTGACGCTGGCATCCGGCCAGCCCGTCGCGGGCGGCGAATACACGATCAAGTCGGGCGGTTACTATCGCATCAACATCGTGGCCGACGGCAGCCAGGAGCTGGCCCTGTCGGGCGGCGACTTCTTCCGCGCGATCTGGATCAACGAGATCGTCATCGGCGACACCGAGATCCGGCCGATGGGCGTGCACAGCATCGAATTCGATGCCGACGGCACGGCGGTCCTCAGCTTTGTCGCGGTGCTGCCCGGTCGATACACCTTGTCAGTGCCGGGTTCTTCGGGCGACAGTCTGCAAGCCGTCTTCAACATCCAGTAGGGTTCATTGACCGCCGCGTTGCAGATCGACCATGTCAGCCACAATTTCGGTGCCGTGCAGGCACTGGACGATGTGTCGCTGACGGTGCCGCGCGGCGGATTCACCGCCCTTCTGGGGGTGAATGGCGCGGGCAAGACCACGCTGTTCTCGCTTGTGACGCGGCTCTACAACAACCGGTCGGGGATGATCCGCGTGGCGGGCCACGACCTGCGGCGCGAACCGTCGCAGGCGCTGGCCCGTCTGGGCGTGGTCTTTCAAAGCCGCGCGATGGATGCCGACCTGACGATCCGCCAGAACCTGATCTATCACGCCAGCCTGCACGGGATACCCGGCAGGCTGGCGCGGCCACGCATCGACCAGGTGCTGGGCCAGGTCGATCTGGCCGACAAGGCCGACACCCGCGTCACCGCCCTGTCCGGCGGCCAGTCGCGCCGGGCCGAGATCGCGCGCGCCCTGATCCACAGCCCCGACCTGCTGCTGCTGGACGAGGCGACGGTGGGCCTGGACGTGAAGTCGCGGGCCGAGGTGCTGGCCCTGACCCGCCGCCTGATCGCCCGCGATGGCGTGTCCGCCCTGTGGGCCACCCATATCATGGACGAGATCGACCCCGCCGACGACCTGGTGATCCTGCATCGCGGCCGGGTGCTGCGGCAGGGTCGCGCCGCCGACATCGCCGGGCCGCACGGGCTGACGCGGGCCTTCCTGGACCTGACCGGAGTCGCGCCATGACCGCACCCACCGACCGCCCCCGCGGCTGGCTGACCGCCTTTCTGGGCATCGCGCGCCGCGAGACGCTGCGCTTCGTCAACCAGCGCGGGCGGTTCTTGGCGGCACTGGTGCGCCCGCTGGTCTGGCTGTTCATCTTTGCCGCCGGGTTCCGCGCCGTGCTGGGTCTGTCGATCACGCCGCCCTATCAGACCTATGTCCTGTACGAGGTCTACGTGACCCCCGGCCTGGTCGCGATGATCCAGCTGTTCAACGGCATGCAGTCGTCGTTGTCGATGGTCTACGACCGAGAGACCGGGGCCATGCGCACGCTGCTGGTCAGCCCGTTTCCGCGTTGGTACCTGCTGGGATCCAAGCTGATCGCGGGGGTGATCGTGTCGATCATCCAGGTCTTCACCTTCCTGGCCATCGCGTATTGGTGGGGCATCCGCCCGCCCGTCTGGGGCTATGTCACCGTGATCCCGGCGCTGATCCTGTCGGGGCTGATGCTGGGCGCGATGGGTCTGTTCCTGTCCAGCGCGATCCGCCAGCTGGAGAATTTCGCGGGTGTCATGAACTTCGTGATCTTCCCGATGTTCTTTGCCTCGTCCGCGCTGTACCCGCTGTGGCGCATGCGCGAAAGCAGTCCGCTGTTGCACGACATCTGCGCCGTCAATCCCTTCACCCACGCGGTCGAGCTGATCCGGTTTGCGCTGTACATGCAGGTGAACTGGACCGCCCTGGCGGTGGTCCTAGGATGTTTGGCGGGGTTCTTCGGCGCGGCGGTCTTCATGTATGATCCGCAAAAGGGCCTGTGGGCCCGGCGGAAAGGAGGTCCCGCATGATCCGCATCACCCTGGCCCTGGCGCTGCTGGCCGGTCCCGCCTTCGGCGCGGCGGGGACCGATCCCGACTGGCCCTGCATCCAGCGCAAGCAGCCGCATCTGTCGATGGGCCAGGTCTGGACCGGCCCCATCCCGGACGACGAGACGCTGGCCCTTGCCCGCGATCCCGACATCGCCCGTCTGGCCGAACGCCTGGAACAGCGCCGCCTGCCGATCGAGGAGGCCGAGACGGAGATCGCCGAATTCGGAGCCGAGGCCCCAGACACGCATCTGGTCGCACTGATGCAGGCGATCTTCGACCGGATCGACAGCGACCGCAGCGCGCTGATCGCGGGCATCGCGCGCTATGGCCGGTCGCAGGTGGACCTGTCAGAACGGATCGAGGAACGCCGCGCCCGCATGGCCGAAATGGAGGCCGCCGAGGCCCCCGATTTCGACGCCATCGACGCCGAGGAAAAGGCCCTGGACTGGGATCAGCGTATCTTCACCGAACGCCAGCAGTCGCTGACCTATGTGTGCGAGACGCCGGTGATCCTGGAACAGCGCATCTTCACGCTGGGCCGCGCCATCGCCGGCCAGCTGGACTAGGGCGCGTCGCTGCGCGACAGTCGCAGGATGTCGTCATGGCTGCGGTCCAGCCGTCCAGCCAGCCCGTCGCGCACTGCCTGATCCAGGATGGTCCGGAACAGGGCGGCGTCCGGTCCGTAATCCGCGGCCTTGCGCCGCCACTTGCACAGCAGCACCGGGACCAGCGGCCAGAACCACGGTCCCGCCGCTACCCGATAGGCCATCAGCGCATTGCGATACATGTAGAATACCTTCCACATCGGGCGCAGCACGACACCACCCTGCGCCTGCAGGGCCGTGGTGTCGTGATCGAACCGCACCTGCGGCGCGAACCCGATGCGCAGTCCGGCACGGCGCATCTGCAGCGTGTACAGCTGGTCGTCGCCATAGATGAACAGGCGCGGGTCGGGTAGCCCGGCCCGCTGCAGCGCCGCGCGCGACAGGAACAGGCCGACGAAGCTGCTCATGTCCACCGGCAAGACCGGTGACCCGGTCCGGTAATCACCGTCGCCCAGATGGAACCCGGCACGGCCGCGGCCCAGTGGCATCCGCGCCAGGGTGCGCAGGAAGGCCCCCGGATTCCAGAACGGATTGCGATAGGGGCGGTTCATCTCGCAGATGCGGCCGTCGGGGTGATGCACCGCGGCGCCGATCGCGTCCCATTCCGACAGATCCATTGCCCGGAAGGCGTCGATGGCGCCGGGCGCGGGGCGACCGTCATCGTCCGTGACCACGGTCCAGTCGGCCTGCGCCTCGTCTCGCGCAAGCTGCATGCCGACGGAAAACCCGCCCGCCCCGCCCTGGTTCGTGGCGCTGCGATGGACGCGCAGGCGCGGGTCGTTCAGCGCCGAAAGCCAATCGGCGGTCCCATCGGTCGAGGCATTGTCGACCACGATCACGTGATCGACCGGCTGGTCCAGCAGGCGCGCGACCGTGACGGTCAGCTTGTCCAGCCGGTTGTGCGTGACCACCACGGCGGCGATCGAGGGTCGGGTATGGGCCATGGCGTGCCGATCATGTCATCTGCCGGCAGGCTGCGGCCGGGTCCGACCGCGCGATACCACGAAGGGCATTTGTGCAGCAACCGCCACCCATGCTGGTTTTCCGTGCCGGACGGGGCTGACAAGGCGCGTCGATGCCCCTAGACATCGTGCAGGACAACCGCCCGAGGCAAAGATGCAGATCGAAACAACCCCGCTGCCCGGAGTGCTGCTGCTGACGCCGGCCCGTCATGGCGATGCGCGCGGCTTCTTCTCGGAAAGCTGGAACCGCAGGACGCTAACCGATGCCGGGGTCGTGCTGCCCGAGTTCGTGCAGGACAACCATTCGATGTCCGCGCAGACCGGCACGCTGCGGGGTCTGCATTATCAGTCGCCCCCCTTCGCGCAGGGCAAGCTGGT